>NZ_JBJNRJ010000016.1:0-91438 GCF_046233715.1 Trujillonella humicola
ACAGTGCCGCCGGGAACCTGTCACCAATCACCTACGAGACGACCGCGCTCGACCGAGCAGCGGCATAGGGAAGCCCTCCACGATCTCGGGGGAACCACAGTCGAGGCCTTCCGGTCGGGCAGCTTGGTCGCTTCCGATCTTGGAAGGCCTCGACCCCATCCCGGCCTCAACTCACACGCGCGAGTCCCTCACACCCACCGCAGGTACGAAGAGCCCGCATAGCGGGCACGGCTCGCATCGCCGGCGAGGCGTCGGTGGAGATCTCTCTGCATGTCCTGGAGGGACGGATCTGCGAGCTCGAGGTCTTTGCCGGCGGCAGGGTCCTCGTGCCGCTCGCTGATGTGAGCGTCCTGACCGACATCGATGTCGCCTGAGTTGCTGCGAGAACTGGCTCCGAGCGGCCCACTCGCGACTCGGGTCACCGCGTGGGTGACTTCGGCAGTCGCCGGAGTCGAAGCCAGAGGATCGCCACCCCTCCCGCGCCGGAGACGGCACCGGCGACTACCAGTCCTTTGCCACTCGTCCAGTCGGCCAAGACGGACAGCAGACCGACGGCGAGAGCCCACACGATCATGAGCACTGCGGTGAGGACCGCCCAGGTCGTCTGCTTCGTCATCGCGCCAGGATGCGCCGCGCGTCGCCCCGAAAGCAGGCCGGGCGACCGGACTCCCCCGAACGTGCAGGCCACAAGATCGATCTGTCTCATGTGCCGCCCCCCGAGCGAGCGGGCCAAGGGTCCCAGCGCGGCCCACTCGAGGACACCGGTCTGCAGCGGTTGCAGACGCAACAGTGTGCGCAGGTGGGTAGTCCTCGAGCCGGAAGTTGCACATCAGCGCACAGCGTCCCGACTCGGGCGCCCGTGTTCCACAGGCCGCCCTCTGGGACGCCGGCGAGCGAGTGTAGGGCGCCGTCCTTCCGTCGTCCTCGGCGGCGTCGCCGACGGTGCGGCGGTGACCGTCCCGCGGCGGCCGTCGCGCGGCGAGCAAGCGCCCACGCGCCGCTCGGCCGGTGGAGGAGCGTGATCGTTCTTAGACTCCGGGGGTGCAGATCCCCTTCAACTCCTCCGAGCGGGCCAGCCTCGGTGTCGAGTGGGAGCTGATGCTGGTCGACCGGGAGACCCGTGAGCTGACCGCGGGGGCGATCGAGATCCTCGCGGAGCTGACCCCCGAGGGCGAGACCGAACCGGCCAAGGCCAAGCACGAGCTGCTGCAGTCGACCGTCGAGGTGATCACCGGGGTCTGCACGACCGTCGCGGAGGCGAAGGCCGACCTGGCCGGCACCGTCGCGGAGGTCGCGGCCGCCGCCGACCGCCGCGGGCTGGACCTGATGTGCGCGGGCACCCACCCGTTCACCGACTGGCAGACCCAGCGCATCTCGCCGAAGGAGCGCTACCTCGAGCTGGTCGAGAAGATGCAGTGGCTGGCCCGCCGGCTGCAGATCTTCGGCGTCCACGTGCACGTGGGGGTGCGCGCGCCGGAGAAGGCCGTGCCGATCGTCAACGCGCTCACCCAGTACGTGCCGCACTTCCTGGCGCTGTCGGCGTCCTCGCCGTACTGGGTCGGCGCCGACACCGGGCTGGCCTCGGCGCGCAGCAAGGTCTTCGAGTCGATGCCGACGGCGGGCCTGCCGTATCAGCTCTCCGGCTGGCCGCAGTTCGAGAGCTACATGGAGACGCTGATCTCCACCCACGCGATCGAGACCGTCCGCGAGGTGTGGTGGGACATCCGCCCGCACCCGGACTTCGGCACCGTCGAGCTGAGGATCTGCGACGGCCTGCCCACCCTCGACGAGGTCGGCGTCGTCGCCGCCTTCTCCCAGTGCCTGGTCGAGCAGTTCGACACCCAGCTCGATCGGGGCTACACGCTGCCGACACCGCCGGACTGGGTGCTGCGGGAGAACAAGTGGCGGGCGGCCCGCTACGGGCTGGACGCCGACATCGTGGTGGACGAGAAGGGCACGGTCCGGCCGGTGCGCCAGGCGCTGCTCGACCTCGCCGAGGACCTCGCGCCCACCGCCCGCCGGCTGGGCTGCGCCGACGAGCTGGCCGACATCGAGCGGGTGCTCGCCGCCGGTGCGTCCTACCAGCGGCAGCGGGCCGTCGCCGCCGCGCACGACGGCGACCTGCGGGCGGTGGTGGACGCGCTGGTGGCCGAGCTGCGCGACGGCCTCGGCGCCACGCCGTCCGGCACCGCCCGGCCGGCCGGCGGTCCGTCGCCCGCGCCGGGGTCGGCGGCATGACGTCGGTCGTCGACGATCTCGGGGCGGCGGTCGACCGGTGGACCAGCGACCGCGAGCACCGGCTGGTCGCCGTCCGCCGGCACCTGCACGCCCACCCGGAGCTGGCCTACGCGGAGTTCGAGACCACCTCCTTCCTCGAGCAGAAGCTGCGCGACGCCGGGTTGACGCCCAAGCGGCTGCCCAGCGGCACGGGCCTGGTCGTCGAGGTCGGCTCGGGGGAGGGCCCTGTCGTGGTCCTCCGCGGGGACATCGACGCCCTGCCCATCCCCGACCTCAAGGACGTCCCCTACGCCTCGACCCGCGAGGGCATGTGCCACGCGTGTGGGCACGACGTGCACACGACCGCCGTCCTCGGGGTCGCGCTGGCCCTCGCCTCGCTCGACGGGCTGCCCGGCACCGTCCGCTGCGTCTTCCAGCCGGCCGAGGAGACGGTGCCCGGCGGGGCGACCGGGGTGGTGGCCGCCGGCGTCCTCGACGGCGCGTCCCGCGCCTTCGCGCTCCACTGCGACCCGTCACTCCCGGCCGGCTCCGTGGGCCTGCGGACGGGGGCGATCACCGCCGCCTGCGACCGGATGGACGTCGTCCTCACCGGCCCCGGCGGGCACACCGCCCGGCCGCAGATGACCGTCGACCTCGTCGACGCCCTCGGCCGGCTGATCACCGACCTGCCCGGCCTGCTCTCCCGCCAGGTCGACCCGCGGGCGGGCATGTCGGTGGTGTGGGGCGCGGTCCGCGCCGGGAAGGCCGCGAACGCCATCCCCCAGCGCGGCCAGCTGAGCGGCACCGTCCGGGTGCTGGACCGCGAGGCGTGGCAGTCCGCCGAGGAGCTGCTGCGCGGCCTGGTCGAGCGGGTCGCCGCCACCACGGGCGCGAGCGTGGAGGTCGACTACGTGCGCGGCGTGCCACCGGTGGTCAACGACCCGCGGGCCGTCGCGCTGCTGCGCTCGGCGGCGATCGAGACCGTGGGTGCCGACGGCGTCCGGCTGTCGCCGCAGAGCATGGGCGGGGAGGACTTCGGCTGGTTCGCCGACGTCCTGCCGATCGCGCTCGCCCGGCTGGGCACCCACGGCGGCGGGCCCCCGCTGGACCTGCACCGCGGCACGTTCGACGTCGACGAGCAGGCCATCGGGGTGGCCGTGCGGCTGCTGGCCCGCACCGCGCTGCACGCCCTCGTCGCCGACCGCGGGACCCCCTCGGAGGGCCGCTCCCCGGCACCCGGCCGCCCGGCGCCACGGGAGCGCCGGTAGAACGGTCCCAGCGCGCACCGCCTCTCCGGAGGCCCGGAAGCACCGGAGCCCATCGATGAGTTCCCCCGCACAGCCGGCCCCGGCCGACGCCACACCCGTCGAGGACCACGTCCCGGCCGAGCACGAGGTCCCCGACGACCTCGTGCTGGCCGGCGAGTTCCCCGCCGCGACCCGCGAGCAGTGGCGCGAGCTCGTCGCCGGTGTGCTGCGCAAGGCCGGCCGCGAGGACCTGCCCGAGCGCGCCGAGGACGCCCTGCGCCGCACCGTGGCCACCGGCGTGAGCGTGGCCCCGCTGTACACCGCCGAGGACGCCGGCGACCTGCCCACCGCGGTCGGCGTCCCCGGCATCCCGCCGTTCGTGCGGGGCGCGCGCGCCGGCGCGGCGGGGGAGACCGCCGCCGGCGGCGCCGACAGCGACGTGCCCGGCGGCTGGGACGTGCGCCAGCGGCACGCGGACCCCGACGTGGCAGCCACCCGGGAGGCGATCGCTGCCGACCTGGAGAACGGCGTCTCCTCGCTGTGGCTGGTGGTCGGCGAGGGCGCCGTCCCGGTGGGCTCGCTCGGCGAGGTGCTCGCCGACGTCTACCTCGACCTGGCGCCGGTCACGGTGCAGGGCGGGACGGCGGCGGCCGAGGCGTTCCTCTCGCTGATCGACAGCCGCGACGACATCGCCCCCGGCGGGTCGCTGGGGCTGGACCCGCTCGGCGTGCAGGCGACGACCGGACAGGAGCAGGACCTGTCGGGCCTCGCCGGCCTCGCCCGCCGGGCGATGGCCCACCCGGGCCTGCGCACCGTGGCCGTCGACGCCACCGTGGTGCACGACGCCGGCGGCGGCGCGGTCGAGGAGCTCGGCTGCTCGCTGGCCGCGGGCGTCGCCTACCTGCGCGCGCTCACCGACGGCGGTCTCTCCGTCGACGAGGCGTTCGGCCAGCTCGACTTCCGATACGCCGCCACCGCGGACCAGTTCACGACCATCGCCGCCCTGCGCGCCGCGCGCCGGCTGTGGGACCGCGTCGGCGAGCTCTCCGGCGCCTCGCCCGCGGCCCGCGCCCAGCGCCAGCACGCGGTCACCTCCTCGGTGATGACCACCCGGCGCGACCCCTGGGTGAACATGCTGCGGACGACGGTCGCCTGCTTCGCCGCGGGCGTGGGCGGGGCCGACGTCGTCACCGTCCAGCCGTTCGACGCCGCCCTCGGCCTGCCCGACGCCTTCTCCCGGCGGATCGCGCGCAACACCCAGAGCCTGCTGGTGGAGGAGGGGTCGCTGGCCCGCGTCCTCGACCCCGCCGGCGGCTCCTGGTACGTCGAGTCGCTCACCGAGGACCTCGCGCAGGCCGCGTGGACGTGGTTCACCGAGATCGAGCGAGCCGGTGGCATCGTCCGGGCGCTGGCCGACGGGCTGGTCCGCGATCGGGTGACCGCGGCCTGGGAGGAGCGCCGGAAGCACCTGGCGACGCGGTCGGACGCGATCACCGGCGTCAGCGAGTTCCCGAACCTCACCGAGAAGCTCCCGCAGCGCAAGCCGACCGCGGAGGTCCTCCCGGCCACCGGCGCCGGCCTGCCGCGCGTGCGCGCCGCGCAGGAGTTCGAGGAGCTGCGCGACCGCGCCGACGCCGCACCGCAGCGCCCGCGCGTCTACCTCGCCACCCTCGGTCCCGAGGCCCGGCACACCGCCCGCGCCTCCTTCGCCGCGAACCTCTTCCAGGCCGGCGGCCTGGAGACCCCCGCCGCCGACGGCGCCTCCGGCCTCGCCGACGCCGGGACGACGGTGGCCTGCATCTGCGGCACCGACAAGGACTACGCCGGGTCGGCCGCGGCGCTCGCCGCCGAGCTGCGGGCCGCCGGCGCCACCGCGGTGTGGCTGGCGGGCAAGCCGTCCCTGGCGGTGGACGGCGTCGACGGGTACGTGTACGCCGGATGCGACGCGCTGCAGGCGCTGCGCACCGCCCACGAGCAGCTGGGAGTCCCGGATGGTCGCCAGAATGGCCATTCCGGCGACTCGGACGGGCAGGAGTGACGGCATGACCACCATCCCCGACTTCGGGTCCGCCGAGCTGGGCCGCCCCGCGGCCAGTGGTTCGGGCGGGGCATCGCCGGACGACTGGGCCAAGCGCTACGAGGAGGCCACCGGCCGCAGCGTCGCCGAGGCCACCTGGCACACGCCCGAGGGCATCGACGTCCCGCCGCTGTTCACCCCCGCCGACCTGGCCGGCGTCGACTTCCTGGACACCTACCCGGGGCTGCCGCCGTTCCTGCGCGGGCCCTACCCGACCATGTACACGACGCAGCCGTGGACGGTCCGCCAGTACGCGGGCTTCTCGACCGCCGCGGCGTCCAACGCCTTCTACCGGCGCAACCTCGCCGCCGGGCAGAAGGGGCTGTCGGTGGCCTTCGACCTGGCCACGCACCGCGGCTACGACTCCGACCACCCGCGGGTGAAGGGCGACGTCGGCATGGCCGGCGTGGCGATCGACTCGATCCTGGACATGCGGCAGCTGTTCGACGGCATCCCGCTGGACCGGATGAGCGTCTCGATGACCATGAACGGCGCGGTGCTGCCGGTGCTGGCGCTCTACGTCGTCGCCGCCGAGGAGCAGGGGGTGGCCCCCGAGCAGCTCGCCGGGACCATCCAGAACGACATCCTCAAGGAGTTCATGGTCCGCAACACCTACATCTACCCGCCCGGGCCCTCGCTGCAGATCATCAGCGACATCTTCGCCTTCACCGCGCAGAAGATGCCGCGCTTCAACTCCATCTCGATCTCCGGCTACCACATCCAGGAGGCCGGGGCGACCGCCGACCTGGAGCTGGCCTACACGCTGGCCGACGGCGTCGAGTACCTGAAGGCGGGCCGGTCCGCCGGGATGGACGTCGACACGTTCGCCCCGCGGCTGAGCTTCTTCTGGGCGATCGGCATGAACTTCTTCATGGAGGTCGCCAAGATGCGGGCCGGGCGCCTGCTGTGGGCCAAGCTCGTGAAGGAGGCCGGCGGCACCTCGCCCAAGTCGCAGTCGCTGCGCACCCACTCGCAGACCTCGGGCTGGTCGCTGACCGCGCAGGACGTCTACAACAACGTCGTCCGCACCTGCCTGGAGGCGATGGCCGCCACCCAGGGCCACACCCAGTCGCTGCACACCAACGCCCTGGACGAGGCGCTGGCCCTGCCCACCGACTTCTCCGCCCGGATCGCCCGCAACACCCAGCTGCTGCTGCAGCAGGAGTCGGGCACCACCCGGGTCGCCGACCCGTGGGGCGGCTCGGCGTACGTGGAGAAGCTGACCTACGACCTGGCCCGCCGGGCGTGGGCGCACATCCAGGAGGTCGCCGAGCACGGCGGCATGGCCCGCGCGATCGACGACGGCATCCCGAAGATGCGCATCGAGGAGGCCGCGGCCCGCACCCAGGCCCGGATCGACTCCGGCCGCCAGCCGGTCATCGGCGTGAACAAGTACCGGGTGGACGCCGACGAGGCCATCGAGGTCCTCCGCGTCGACAACGCCCAGGTGCTGGCCGAGCAGACCGCCAAGCTGGAACGGCTGCGGGCCGAGCGCGACGAGGCGGCCGCCCGCGAGGCGCTGTCCCGGCTGACCGACGCCGCCCGCGCCGCCGCCGAGGGCCGCCGCGGCAACGACCTGGACGCCAACCTGCTGAAGCTGTCGATCGACGCCGCCCGCGCCAAGGCCACGGTGGGGGAGATCTCCGATGCGCTGGAGGCCGTCTACGGGCGGCACCAGGCGCAGATCCGCACCATCTCCGGTGTGTACCGCGACGAGGCAGGAGCGTCCGGGCCCGTGGAGGAGACGCGCGCGCTGGCCGAGGCGTTCGAGGAGGCCGAGGGCCGCCGTCCGCGGATCCTCGTGGCCAAGATGGGTCAGGACGGCCACGACCGCGGCCAGAAGGTCATCGCGACCGCGTTCGCCGACCTCGGCTTCGACGTCGACGTGGGCCCGCTGTTCTCCACGCCGGAGGAGGTCGCCCGGCAGGCGGTGGAGGCCGACGTGCACGTCGTCGGCGTCTCGTCGCTGGCCGCCGGCCACCTCACGCTCGTGCCCGCGCTCAAGGAGGCGCTGGCCGAGCTCGGCGCCGACGACGTCGTCATCGTGGTCGGCGGGGTCATCCCGCCCGACGACGTGCCGACGCTCAAGGAGATGGGCGCCGCCGAGGTCTTCCTGCCCGGCACGGTCATCGCCGAGGCCGCGCAGGGGCTGCTGCGAACGCTGTCCGCGCGCCTCGGTCACTGATGGGCGCTGTCGACGTCGCGGCGCTCGTCGACGGGGTCCTGGCCGGCGACCGGCGGTCGATGGCGCGCGCCATCACCCTCGTCGAGTCCCGGCGGGCCGACCACCGCGAGCGCGCGCAGGAGCTGCTGGTCGAGCTGCTGCCGCACGCCGGTGGCGCCCGGCGGGTGGGCATCAGCGGGGTCCCCGGCGTCGGCAAGTCCACGTTCATCGACCAGCTGGGCTCCACCCTCACCGGCGCCGGCTCGAAGGTGGCGGTGCTCGCCGTCGACCCCTCCTCGGCGCGCTCCGGGGGGTCGATCCTGGGGGACAAGACGCGGATGCAGCGGCTGTCGGTCGACCCGCGCGCCTTCGTGCGGCCCTCGCCCACCGCGGGCACCCTCGGCGGGGTGGCCCAGGCGACCCGGGAGTCGATGGTGGTGGTCGAGGCCGCCGGCCACGACGTCGTCCTGGTCGAGACCGTGGGCGTCGGGCAGTCGGAGGTCACCGTCGCCGAGATGGTCGACTCCTTCCTCTTCCTGACGCTGGCCCGCACCGGCGACCAGCTGCAGGGCATCAAGCGCGGCATCCTCGAGATCGCCGACGTGATCGCGGTGAACAAGGCCGACGGGCCCGGCGCCGCCGACGCCCGCAAGGCTGCCCGCGAGCTGGCCGGCGCCATCCGCATGCTGCGCGGCCACGGCGAGGACTGGGACGTGCCGGTCATGACCTGCGCGGGGCTGACCGGCGAGGGCCTCGACGAGGTCTGGGCCAAGCTGGTCGAGCACCAGGACCGGGCGAGGGCCTCGGGCGCCTTGGACGAGCGCCGGCGCACCCAGCAGGTGCGCTGGACCTGGCAGCTGGTGCGCAGCGGCCTGGAGCACCGGCTGCGGGCGCACCCCGGCGTGCGGTCGCGCGGGCCGGAGCTCGAGCGGGCCGTGCTGGCCGGCGAGGTCACACCGGCCGGTGCCGCGCAGGAGCTGCTGGAGCTGTTCCTGCACGGCCCGGACGAGGCGCGGAGCACCCCCGACGGTGCCGCCGGGAAGGGGCCGGGCAGCCCGTGACCGGCAGCACGCGCACCGCCGTCCCCGCCGCGCCCGGCCCGGCGCCGGACCGGGACGCCCGGCGCCGGTGGGCCCTGCTCGCCGCCGCGGTGAGCGGGACGCTGGCGGCCACCTACCTCGCGCTGGCCGGCACGTCGGTGGGCCGCAAGGTCGCCGCCGACGACCTGTGGTTCTTCCAGGTCGAGTCCCTCACCCGCACGCAGCTGGGCGGGCGGCCCGCCCTCGTCCTGGCCGGGCTGGCCCTGGCCGTCTTCGCCGGCGCCTGGCTGCTGCTCGGCCTCGCGGTGCGGCTGGGGGCGGGCACCCGGGCCGTGGCCGTCGTCGCCACGCTGTGGTCGGTGCCCCTGGCGATCGGCATCCCGCTGTTCAGCCCGGACGTCTACCACTACGCGGCCGTGGGCGCGAGCATGCAGAACGGCGTCCACCCGTTCACCGAGGGGCCCGACGCCGCGGGAGACCTGCCCGGCATCCGCGGCGGGGAGCCCATCTGGCTGGAGCAGCCCTCGCCGTACAGCCCCTTGTTCGTCCGCCTGCTCGGCCTGCTGGGGTGGCTGTTCGACGAGGACGTGCGGCTGATGGTCGTCGCCCTGCGGGTCCTCACCGTGCTGGCGATCGTCGCCTCCGCCGTCTGCGTGCTCGGCATCGCCCGGCGCTGCGGCCTGGACCCGGCCGGTTCGCTCTGGCTCGTCGTCGCCAACCCGGTGCTCCTGCTGCACGGGGTCTCCGGCAGCCACAACGACGCGATCATGCTCGCGTTCGTGCTGGCCGGGGCGTGGGCCGCGTTCGCCCACCGCCCGTACCTGGCGGTCACCCTGTGCGCGGTGGGGGCGGGGGTGAAGATCATGGCGCTCGCCGTCGTCGCCGTGATCGCCGTCGACGCGGCCTGGCGGCTGACCGGGACCGCCCGGCGGGTCCGGCGGCTGGCGCAGGTCGGCGGGACGGGGCTGGGCGTGTTCCTGATCGCGGTCACCGCCTGCGGCTACGGGCTGACCTGGGTGGGCAACGTCTCGGTCCCGGGCCTGGCCCAGGAGCCGCTGTCCCCGCCCACGGCCCTGGCCTACCTGTTCAGCACCGACGACCCGCCGGTCGGCCCGATCCGCGCCGTGGCGCTCGGCATCGGCGCGCTGGTCTGCCTCTGGCTGCTGACCCGCGTGCCCGAGTGGGGGATCCTGCGCGCGACCGGGTGGATCTTCGTGACCGTCGTCGTGTCCGGCAGCGTGGTCTGGCCGTGGTACCTGTCCTGGCCCCTGGCGTTCCTGGCCCTGACCGGGGTGGCCCTCGAGCGCCGGATCGTCGTCGTGGCGTCCGTCGCCGCGGTGTTCCTCGCCCTCCCCGGCGGCCAGGGCACGCTGCCGCTGCTCGGCCGGCCGCTCGCCGACGCCGTCGTCGTGGCCGGCGTCCTCGCGGCCCTCGGCGCCGCGTGGTGGCACCGGCGCCGCCGCCGGCCGCCGGTGCCCGCCCGGGCCGCCCCCTGACCGCACAGGGGTGCCGCAGCGGGGACAATGGCCCCGGCACGTCCGCGAGCACAGGAGCACAGCCATGACCCGCATCGTCATCATCGGCGGCGGTCCCGCCGGCTACGAGGCCGCGCTGGTCGGCGCCTCCCTCGGTGCCTCGGTCACCGTGGTCGAGCGCGACGGGGTCGGGGGTGCCAGCGTGCTGACCGACTGCGTCCCCTCCAAGGCGTTCATCGCCTCGGCCGGGGCGATGACCGGCGTCCGCGACTCCGCGGCGCTGGGGGTGCAGGGCGCCGACCTGCGCACCGCGGGCATGGACCTGGCGGCGGTCAACCACCGGGTCAAGGGGCTGGCGGTGGCGCAGTCGGCCGACATCCACGCCCGGCTGACCGCCGAGGGCGTGCGCATCCTCGCCGGTCAGGGGCGGCTGGCCGACGACGTCCGCGGGCTGGTCGAGCACCGGGTCGAGGTGCTCGACCGCTCCGGCGCGGTCACCGAGCGGATCGAGTGCGACGTCGTCCTCATCGCCACCGGGGCCGACCCGCGCGTGCTGCCCGGCGCCGAGCCCGACCACCAGCGCATCCTCGACTGGCGCGACGTGTACGACCTCGAGGACATGCCCGACCACCTGGTCGTCGTCGGGTCCGGCGTCACCGGCGCCGAGTTCGCCTCCGGCTACCTGGAGGCCGGCGTCCCGGTCACGCTGGTCTCCTCCCGCGACCGCGTGCTGCCCGGGGAGGACGCCGACGCCGCCGAGGTGCTCGAGCAGGTCTTCCAGTCCCGCGGCGGGAAGATCACCCAGCGGGGCCGCGCGGCGACCGTCGAGCGCACCGAGAAGGGCGTGCTGGTCACGCTCACCGACGGGCGCACCGTCGAGGGCTCGCACGCGCTGATGACCGTGGGAACCGTCCCCAACACCGGCGGGCTGAACCTCGAGCAGTGCGGCGTGGCCGTCAGCGAGAGCGGCCACGTGGTCGTGGACCGGGTCTCGCGCACCTCGGTGCCCGGCATCTACGCCGCCGGTGACGTCACCGGGGTCTTCCAGCTGGCCAGCGTCGCGGCGATGCAGGGCCGGATCGCCATGTGGCACGCGCTGGGCGAGGCGGTGCAGCCGATCCGGCTCAAGACCGTCGCGGCCAACGTCTTCACCCACCCGGAGATCGCCACCGTCGGGGTGCAGGAGGGGGCGTTCCCGGAGGGCATGCCGCTGGACACCGTCCGGCTGCCGCTGGCCACCAACGCCCGGGCCAAGATGGCCGACATGCGCGACGGCTTCGTGAAGCTGTTCGCCCGCCGGGCCACCGGGGTCGTCGTCGGCGGCGTCGTCGTCTCGCCCGGCGCCTCGGAGCTGGTCCTGCCGATCGCCCTGGCCGTCACCAAGGGACTCACCGTCACCGACCTGGCCCAGACCTTCGCGATCTACCCCTCGCTGTCGGGATCGATCACCGAGGCCGGCCGGCGTCTCATGGGGGCCGACGCCCTGGCGTGATGTCGGCGGGGCGGGTGGTGCGCCGCGCCGGGGACCGGTGGGGCGGGTGCGCCGGCCGCGACGGTGGGAGAGCGCCGGGCGGGTCCGGTGCGGCGGCTGTGACGGGAGTTCGGCTCGACTCCGCCGATCCGGTGCCGACGCGCGCGCGGGCCGCCGATGGAGCAGGGGATGCCTCCTCTGCCCACCGGTCGTCGCGTCCCCCCGCTGCTGCTGGTCGCCGCCGCCGTCCTGGCGCCCTTCGTGCTGCCCGGTGCGGCCTCCGCCGACGACACCGCCGTGGCCGCCGAGACGGTCGTCGGCGAGCTGGTGCAGGCCTGGCCGGAGACGCTCCCGGGTGCCGGGCACGACCACGGGGCCGAGCAGCCGCTGAGCTGGGTGGAGACCGCCGCCGGCGAGGCCGTGCCGGTGTCCACCGAGGACGTCGCCGGGCTGCCCGTCGGGTCCACCGTCGAGCTGACCCTCGAGCCGGGCGCCGGCCCGGCGGGGGAGGCGACCGCGGACGACGCCCGCGCCGTGCTGGCCGGTGAGGTGCGGGAGGCCGCTCCGGTCGCGGCCGCCACCCCCAGCAACGCCGTCACCGTGGTCCGGGTCGTGCCCGCCGGCGGGGTGCCGGACGGCACCGACGTCGCGGCACTGGCCGCGGTGGTCGACGGCCCGGTGTCCCGCTTCTGGGCCGGGCAGACCGGCGACGCCGTCCGCTTCGCCGTGGCGCACGTCCACCCGGACTGGGTGACCACCACCGCCGGCTGCGACGACCCCGCCGGGCTGTGGGCGGAGGCCGCGGCCGCCTCCGGGTTCCGGCCCGGCCCCGGGCGGCACCTCGTCGTGTACGTGAGCAGCCGGCCGGCGCAGCTCGCCGGCTGCTCGGCGGGCCTGGCGCAGGTCGGCACCGGCCCGGGCTCGGGCGGGCGGGTCTACGTGCGCAGCCTCATGCCGTCGCTGATCGCCCACGAGCTGGGGCACAACATGGGCCTGGGGCACTCCTCGGCCCGGCAGTGCGACGGCGCCGTGGAGACCGGGGAGTGCCGCACCGCCGGCTACCGCGACTACTACGACGTCATGGGCGCCTCGTGGGAGCAGCTGGGCTCGCTCAACGCCGCCCAGGCCGACCAGCTCGGCGTCCTGCCGGCCGCGGCGCAGCAGGTGCTGGCCGTCGGTGACCCGGAGACCGCCGTGACCCTCGCGCCGCTGGGCGCGACCGGCGGCACCCGCGCCGTGCGGCTGACCGCCGCGGACGGCGCCGTCTACTGGCTGGAGAACCGGGCGGCGGTCGGCCAGGACGGCTGGCTGTCCGGTGCGGCGAACCGGTTCCGGCTGGACTCCGGCGTGCTCCTGCACCGGGCCGGCGAGCACACCGACACGGCGCTGCTGCTCGACGGCACGCCCAGCGCCGCCGCCGGGTGGGACGGCGACCTGCAGGCGGCGCTGCCCGTCGGCGTCCCGGTCCCGGTCGGCGGCGGGGCGTTCACCGTGACCGTGCAGGGCCCGGGCGCCGACGGGAGCGCGGGGGTCACCGTGCTCGTGCAGCCCGCCGCCCGCCCGGTTCCCGTCCCCCCGGCCGGCACCGGCACGGGCCCGGCCCCCGAGGTGCAGCCGGGCAGCGGGGCGACCGGCGCGGCCCGTCCCGCCGGCGCGCCGGTCGTGCCGGGCGGGCGGGGCGTGCCCGCGGCCCCGCCGGCCGCCGGTGCCGTGGACACCGCGCCGGCGGTCGAGGCCGGTCCGGTGACCGCGGTGGCGGCCCCCGGCGAGGGGCAGGAGCTGGCGGCGCAGACCCGCAGCGCCTCGTCGTCCTGGCTGCTCCCGCTGCTGACCGGCTGCTGCGTGACCGGGGCGGTGCTGGCCGGCGCCCGCGCCCTCCGCCGGCTGCGCGTGCGGCGCGCCTGACCCCGCCCGGCTCCAGTTCGGCCCGCGGGTGGCCGATGAGGGAGGTGGTCCCCCTCGTCCAGGAGTCGTCCGTGCACACTGCTTCCCGGCCGCGGTCCCCGCGGCTGCCGCTCCTCCTCGCCGGCGCGGTCGCCCTGACCGTGCTCGCCGGGCTGCCGGCCCGCGCCGAGGACGGCCCCGCCACCGGGGAAGCCCCCGCCGCCGGGGACACCGTCGTCGGCGAGCTGGTCCAGGCGTGGGCCGAGTACGCCGACGCCGAGGAGGCGGCCGCGCACGCCGACGCGGCGCTGCTCAGCTGGGTGGCCGCGGACGACGGCACGGACGTCCTGGTGGACTCCGCCGGCGTCGGCGAGGTCCCGGTCGGCGCGACGGTCGAGGTCACCCTCGGCGGCGAGCTCCCCGCCGAGCCCGGGGGGCCGCAGACGAGCGAGCCCGTCCACGAGGTGGTCGCGGCCGAGGTCGTGGCGCCGGCGGACCCGGCCCCGGTGCTGCCTGCCTCGGCGCCCTACACCAACGAGGTCACCGTCGTCCTGGCCGCGACCGCCGCGCTGCCGCCGGACGGCACCACGGCCCAGCAGGTGGTGGACGCGGTGAACGGGCCCGTCGCGGCCTTCTGGGAGACCCAGAGCAACGGTGCGGTGCGCATCAACGCCACGGCCGCGCGATCCACCTGGGTCACCGCGAACGTCGCCTGCGACTCGTCCGGAGCGCTGTGGAACGACATCGCCGGCCAGATCGGCTGGACCAGCGGGCCGGGCAAGCACCTCCTGCTGTACGTCCCCCGGTACCCCACCGGGCTGTCCAGCGGGTGCGCCTACGGGCTGGCCCAGGTCCGCCCGGGTCCCGGTGCCGGCGGCGCGCTCTACGTCCGCGGCCTGTCCACCTCGGTGATCGCGCACGAGCTCGGGCACAACTTCGGCCTGGGCCACGCGTCGGCGGTGCAGTGCGACGGCTCCGCCGACGCGGGCCCGTGCCGGACGGTGCCCTACTGGGACCTCTACGACGTCATGGGCGTCTCCTGGCAGAACGTCGGGTCTCTCGGCGCCCCGCACGCGGCCCGGCTGAACGTCCTCCCCTCGTCGGCGCAGCAGGTGGTCCCCGCCACGGGTCCCGGCGGGACCTACACGCTCGCCCCGATGGGCGGCCGCACCGGCCTGCGGGTGCTCGCGCTCGACACCGGGGGCACCCGCTACTGGGTCGAGTACCGCAGCGCCGTCGGGCAGGACGCCTGGCTCGACCCGTCGAGCGGCTCCCCGCTCGACCAGGGCGTGCTCGTCCGGGTCGCCGGTCCCGGACCGGGCGGCGACACGTCCTTGCTGCTCGACGGGACGCCCTCTGCCGCGGCGGCGTGGGACGAGGACGGGCAGACGACGCTCGCGCCCGGGGACCGGCTGTCGCTGGCCGGCGGGCAGGTCGTGATCGAGGTCACCGCAGCCTCGCCCACCGGTGCCACGATCGCGGTGCGGACGGCGGCTGACGCCACGGGCGGCGCGAGCCCCATCACGGTCAAGCACTCGCAGATGGGCGGTGACGGCAGCCGGCTGGGGCCCGCGGTCGGCACCGAGTTCTGCGGTCTGCGCGGCGGCGGGTGCTGGCGCGCGTTCCAGGGCGGCTTCGTGCACTGGTCTCCCGCGACGGGTGCGCAGGTCACGTGGGGTGCGATCCGGGACGTGTGGGGCGCCTACGGCTGGGAGAACGGCCGGCTGGGCTACCCGGTGACGGGGGAGAACTGCGGCCTGCGCGGCGGAGGCTGCTGGCAGGCGTTCCAGGGCGGGTACGTGCACTGGTCTCCCGCCTCGGGTGCGCGGGTGACGTGGGGTGCGATCCGGGACGTGTGGGGCGCCTACGGCTGGGAGAACGGGCGGCTGGGCTACCCGCTGTCGGGGGAGAACTGCGGGCTGCGCGGCGGCGGGTGCTGGCAGGCGTTCCAGGGCGGGTACGTGCACTGGTCTCCTGCCTCGGGTGCGCGGGTGACGTGGGGTGCGATCCGGGACGTGTGGGGCGCCTACGGCTGGGAGGGCGGCCGGCTGGGCTACCCGCTGTCGGGGGAGAACTGCGGGCTGCGCGGCGGTGGCTGCTGGCAGGCGTTCCAGGGTGGGTCGATCCACTGGTCGCCGGCCTCCGGTGCGCGGGTGACGTGGGGGGCGATCCGGGACGTGTGGGGCGCCTACGGCTGGGAGGGCGGCCGGCTGGGCTACCCGCTGTCGGGGGAGAACTGCGGGCTGCGGAGCGGCGGTTGCTACCAGGCGTTCCAGGGCGGATCGGTGCACTGGTCGCCGGCGACGGGCGCCCGCGTGACGTGGGGTGCCATCCGCGACGCGTGGGCGGCACGGGGCTGGGAGAGCGGCCGGCTGGGCTACCCGACTGCCGGTGAGACCTGCAGCCCCACCGGGTGCCGCCAGGACTTCCAGGGCGGGGTCATCTCGTGGAACGCGGTGTCCGGGATCGACGTCCGCTTCCGCTGACCGGCACCGCTCGACGTCGCCCGAGGAAGGACCCGACGTCCGCCCGAGTGGCCACGTCGGCGGCCCGCTCCGCCGAAGTGGCCACTTCGGCGGCTCGCCACCTCGCCCGAGTGGCCACTTCGGCGGCTCGCCACCTCGCCCGAGTGGCCATCTCGGCGGCTCGCCCCGCCGGAATGGCTACTTCGGCGGCACGAGGGCCCGCCACCGGAGATCCGGTGACGGGCCCTCGATGCGTGGACCTGCCGGTGCTACTCCGCGTCGGCGATGGTGCAGATGACCGCGCCGCTGGTCACCGTGGCGCCGACCTCGGCGGCCAGGCCGGTGACCGTGCCGGCCTTGTGCGCGGTGATCGGCTGCTCCATCTTCATCGCCTCGAGGACGACGACCAGGTCGCCGGCCTCCACGGTGGCGCCGTCCTCGACGGCGACCTTGACGATCGTGCCCTGCATCGGCGAGGTCAGGGAGTCCCCGGAGGCCGCGGAACCGCCGTGGCCGCCACCGCGCTTGCGCGGCTTGGCGCCGGCACCCGCCGCGACACCGCCCCCGCCCAGCCCACCGCCGCCGGCCGCCAGGCCGGCGGGCAGCGACACCTCGAGCCGGCGCGAGCCGACCTCGACGACGACGGTCTGCCGCTCCTCGGCCTCCCGGCCCTCGGCGGGCGCGGCCGAGTACGGCGGCACCTGGTTGTCCCACTCGGTCTCGATCCAGCGGGTGTGCACGGTGAACGGCTCGCTGGTGAACGCCTCGTCGCGGACGACGGCGCGGTGGAACGGGATGACGGTCGGCATGCCCTCGACCACCAGCTCGTCCAGCGCGCGGCGGGAGCGCTGCAGGGCCTCCTCGCGGGTGGCGCCGGTGACGATCAGCTTGGCCAGCATCGAGTCGAACGCGCCGGCGACCTCCCCGCCGGTCTCCACGCCGGAGTCCCACCGGACGCCGGGACCCTGCGGGATCTCCAGCCGGGTCACCGGGCCGGGGGCCGGCATGAAGTTGCGGCCGGCGTCCTCGGCGTTGATCCGGAACTCGATGCTGTGCCCGCGCGGGGTGGGGTCCTCGGTGATCTCCAGGGGCAGGCCCTCGGCGATCCGGAACTGCTGGCGGACCAGGTCGATGCCGCTGGTCTCCTCGCTGACCGGGTGCTCGACCTGCAGGCGGGTGTTGACCTCGAGGAACGAGATCGAGCCGTCGGTGCCGACGAGGTACTCGACGGTGCCGGCGCCGTGGTACCCGGCCTCCTTGCAGATGGCCTTGGCCGAGGAGTGGATCCGGGCGCGCTGCTCGTCGGTGAGGAACGGCGCGGGGGCCTCCTCGACCAGCTTCTGGTTGCGCCGCTGCAGCGAGCAGTCCCGGGTGCCGACGACGATCACGTTGCCGTGGGTGTCGGCCAGGACCTGCGCCTCGACGTGCCGGGGCTTGTCCAGGAACCGCTCGACGAAGCACTCGCCGCGGCCGAAGGCGGAGACGGCCTCGCGGACGGCGGAGTCGAACAGTTCGGGGATCTCCTCCTTGGTGCGGGCCACCTTCAGCCCGCGACCGCCGCCGCCGAACGCCGCCTTGATCGCCACGGGCAGGCCGTGCTCCTCGGCGAAGGCCACGACCTCGTCGGCGCCGCCGACCGGGTCCTTGGTGCCGGGCACCAGCGGCGCGCCGGCCCGGGTGGCGATGTGCCGGGCGGCCACCTTGTCGCCGAGGTCGATGATCGCCTGGGGGGAGGGCCCGATCCAGGTCAGCCCGGCGTCGATCACGGCCTGCGCGAAGTCGGCGTTCTCGGACAGGAAGCCGTAGCCGGGGTGGATCGCGTCGGCGCCGGACTGCTTGGCCGCGTCGAGGATCTTGTCGATCACCAGGTAGGAGTCGCCGGGCGTGGTCCCGCCCAGGGCGAAGGCCTCGTCGGCGGCGCGCACGTGCAGGGCGTCGCGGTCGGGCTCGGCGTACACGGCGACGCTGGTGAGGCCGGCGTCCCTGCAGGCGCGGGCGACCCGGACGGCGATCTCCCCGCGGTTGGCGATCAGGACCTTCTGCACCGTCGTTCTCCCTCGAAGTGTGCGGCCGGCGGGACAGTATCCGTGCACCCCCCGGCCGGCCGGGACAGCCGGGGGGCGGCGCCTCAGCGGCGCCAGAGATCGGTGATCGTCACGCCCCGCGAGGCCAGCTGCGTGCGCAGCGTGGCCAGCGAGAGGCCGACGACGGCCGCCGGGTCGCCGTCGACCCGGCGGACGAAGGACGCGCCCAGCCCGTCCAGGGTGAAGGCACCGGCCACGGCCAGCGGTTCCCCGGTGGCCAGGTAGGCGGCGAGCTCCGCGTCGCTGGGCCGGGCGAAGTGCACCGTCGTCGACACGACGGCCACGTCGCGGCCGGCCACGGCGCCGTCGCGCACGTCGAACAGGGCCTGCCCGGTGTGCAGGACGCCGGAGCGGCCCCCGATGAGTTGCCAGCGCTCGCGCGCCTCGTGCTCGTCGGCCGGCTTGCCCATGGCCCGCCCGCGGTACTCCAGCAGCGAGTCGGCCCCGATCACCAGGGCGTCGGTCTCGCGGGCGGCGACGGCGGTCGCCTTGGCGGCGGCCAGCAGGGCCACCCGCTCGGCGACCCGCGGCGCCGTCACGGTGGACTCGTCGACGTCGCTGACGACGACGTCCGGGGACAGCCCGGCCTGGCGCAGCAGGGCCAGGCGGGCCGGGGACGCCGAGGCCAGGACCAGCCGGCGGGCGGCGGTCGCGGTCACGACGGCCGTCCGGACGACGCCCAGCCGCCCGGCCCGGCCCGCAGGGGACGGCGGTGCACCGGTGCGCCCCAGGCGCCCACCGGGGAGGGCCGACGCCGGGGCTCCCGCCGCTGGGACAGCGCGGCCACGACGGCCGTCAGCGCGGCCAGCTCCTCGGCGGTGGGCTCCCCGCGGACGACGCTCAGCAGCGGAGGAAGGACTCCGTCCTCCCCACCCCTCGCAGGCTCGGGGCGGGTCCCGGGACGGAGCCGCGGCTGCTCGGTCCGCTCCGTCACAGCGGGATGTTCCCGTGCTTCTTCGGCGGCAGGGTCTGGCGCTTGTTGGCCAGCAGGCGCAGCGCCTTGGTGACCTCGACGCGGGTCTCGGAGGGCCGGATCACCTGGTCGACGTACCCGCGGTCGGCGGCGACGTAGGGGTTGAGCAGCGTGTCCTCGTAGCTGGTCATCAGCTCGGCCCGGCGGGCGTCGGCGTCCGGGGCGTCGGCGAGCTCGCGCCGGTAGAGGATGTTCACCGCGCCCTGGGCGCCCACGACCGCGATCTGCGCGGTGGGCCAGGCCAGGTTGAGGTCGGCGCCGAGGTGCTTGGAGCCCATGACGTCGTACGCCCCGCCGTAGGCCTTGCGGGTGATCACCGTGACCTTGGGGACGGTCGCCTCCGCGTAGGCGTAGATGAGCTTGGCGCCGCGGCGGATGATCCCCTCCCACTCCTGGGAGGTGCCGGGCAGGAAGCCCGGGACGTCGACGAAGGTCAGCACCGGGACGTTGAACGCGTCGCAGGTGCGCACGAACCGCGCGGCCTTCTCGCTCGCGTCGATGTCGAGGGTGCCGGCGAACTGCGTGGGCTGGTTGGCCACGACGCCGACCGGGCGGCCCTCGACCCGGCCGAAGCCGACGATGATGTTCGGCGCGAACAGCGGCTGCACCTCGAGGAACTCGCCGTCGTCCAGCACGTGCTCGAGCACCGAGTGCATGTCGTAGGGCGTGTTGGCCGAGTCCGGGATGACGGTGTCGAGCTCGCGGTCGTCGTCGGTGACGCCGTCGGGGCTGGCGTCGACCGGACCGACCTCGACCGCGGGGAGCGGGTCGAGGTTGTTGCTCGGCAGGTAGGACAGCAGCGCCTTCACGTAGTCGAGGGCGTCGTTCTCGTCCTCGGCCATGTAGTGCGCGACGCCGGACTTGGTGTTGTGGGTGCGGGCGCCGCCGAGCTCCTCGAGCGTGACCTCCTCGCCGGTCACGGTCTTCACCACGTCGGGCCCGGTGATGAACATCTGGCTGGTCTGGTCGACCATCACGATGAAGTCGGTCAGGGCCGGGGAGTAGACGTGCCCGCCGGCCGCGGCGCCCATCACCAGCGAGATCTGCGGGATGACGCCGGAGGCGTGCACGTTGCGCAGGAAGATCTCGCCGTAGAGGCCGAGGGAGACCACGCCCTCCTGGATGCGCGCGCCGCCGCCCTCGTTGATGCCGATGATCGGGCAGCCGTTGCGGATGGCCAGGTCGAGGACCTTCACGATCTTCTCGCCGTAGACCTCGCCGAGGCTGCCGCCGAAGACGGTCACGTCCTGGGAGAAGACGCAGACGGGGCGCCCGTCGACCGTGCCGTAGCCGGTGACGACGCCGTCGCCGAAGGGCCGGCGGGCGTCCATCCCGAAGTTCGTCGACCGGTGCCGGGCGAACTCGTCGAGCTCGGTGAACGAGCCGGGGTCCAGCAGCGCCTCGATGCGCTCGCGCGCGGTCATCTTGCCCGCGGCGTGCTGCTTCTCCACGGCACGCTCCGAGCCGGCGTGGGTGGCCTCCTGGACCCGCCGCTCGAAGTCCGCCAGCTTGCCGGCGGTGGTGTGGATGTCGATGTCGCCGGGGACGCTGTCGCCCGCGCTCTCCAGTTCAGCCGCGCTCACAGACCCTGCCTCGCTCTGCTCGGGAATCAGGCCGCCGGCTCCCACCGGGTGCCGGGCTCGCGGTGCGTAGCGTAGGGGAGTGCCCGGAGAGCCCTCCCCGTCGCCGTCGGACTCCCGCTGGTCGGACCTCGAGCGGCCGGCCCTGGACGCCGCCGCGCTGACCGCCGCGCTCACCCGTGACAGCCGGCTGTGGCGCGAGGTGGAGGTCGTCGGGCGGATCGGTTCGACGAACGCCGAGCTGGTCGCCCGCGCGTCGGCCGACGACGGTCCGGCGCCCGAGGGCACCGTGCTCGTCGCCGAGCACCAGGACGCCGGCCGCGGCCGGCTGGACCGGGTGTGGACCTCGCCCCCGCGGGCCGGCCTCACCGTCTCGGTGCTGCTGCGACCCGACGTGCCGGCCGCGCGCCGCGGCTGGCTGCCGCTGCTCACCGGCGTCGCGCTGGCCGAGGCCGTCGGCCAGGTCCCCGGCGTCCGGACGGCGCTCAAGTGGCCCAACGACCTGCTCGCCGCCGACGGAAGCAAGCTCGCCGGAATCCTCGCCGAGGCGGTCCCCGCCGCCCCGCCCGCCGTCGTCGTCGGTGTCGGGCTCAACGTCTCCACCCGCCCCGGCGAGCTGCCCGAGGGGGCGTCGTCCCTGGCGATGGAGGTCGGCCGCACGGTCGACCGGGCGCCGGTGCTGCTGGAGTTCCTCCGCGCGCTGGAGCGCCGCTACTCGGCGTGGACGGCGGTGCTCGGTGATCCGGTGCAGAGCGGGCTGGCCGCCGACTACCTCGCGTGGTGCGCCACGGTGGGCACCGAGGTCGTGGTGACGATGCCCGACGGCTCGGCGCTGGAGGGCGTAGCGCAGGCCGTCGACTGGGACGGCCGCCTCGTCGTCCGCACCTCCGGCGGGACGGTGGAGATGGCCAGCGGGGACGTCCGGCACGTGCGCCCGCGCCCGTAGCGGGAGGCGCGGGGGCCGGTGGTGCCCCTGGGACGACACGGCGCCGCGGCGCCCGGACGGTTCCCGGCGGGGCCCCGGCTGCGTCACCCTGTCGCCATGGGCTACCCCGACAAGCTGCTGGCCTCCGACGAGGAGGTCGTGCGCCACCTGCACCCGCACTGGCTGACCGTCTTCTGGCCGGTCGTGCTGCTCCTGCTGATCGTCGGCGGCGCCTCCTTCGGCGCCGCGATCGTGCCGTCGGGCGACGACCGCACCGGGCTGTACCGCCTGCTGATCGCCGTCGCGGCGCTGCTGCTGCTGCTCGTCCTCGTGCTGGTGCCGCTGCTGCGCTGGCGGACCACGCACTACGTGATCACCACGCACCGCCTGCTGTTCCGCGAGGGCATCCTGGCCCGCAAGGGGCGCGACATCGGCCTGTCCCGGATCACCGACGTGTCCTACAGCCAGAGCCTGTGGGAGCGGATCATCCAGTCCGGGACCATCAGCATCGAGTCGGCCGGCGACAGCGGCCCCACCGTGCTGAGGCAGATCCCCGACAGCGACGGCGTCCAGCAGCTGATCAACCACATGATCGAGGAGGACGCCGACCGGCGCGGCCGGGAGAACGCCGGCTACCTGCGCGGCGACGACCAGGCCTCGGGGACGCCCGCCCGCTGACTCCGACCGGCCGCCGGGCCGACCGTGCTCAGCCCCCGTGGTCGGCCCAGGCGGGCGCGTCCACCATGACGCCGTCGTCGAAGGGCAGCTGGCGAGAGTCGGAGCCGTCGGCGTCCATCAGCCACAGCTGCTCGCCGGCCGGGGCCGCGTCGCCGTCCCGGTCGCTCTTGAAGGCGATCGTGGCGCCGTCCGGCGACCACACGGGGTCCTGGTCGAAGGTCCCTGACGTGAGGATCAGCGCGTTGCCGACCTCGTCGGGCGAGCCGACGACGATGGCCCGGTTGCCCGGGACGATCTCGCGGCGCCAGGCGAGCTGCTGACCGTCCGGGGACCAGGACGGGTCGGCGTCCTCGCCGTCCTCGCCCTCGGTGACCGCGGTGGCCACGCCGGGGGTGTCGACCGCGACCACGTAGAGCGCGCCGCCGTCGCGGTCGGGGTCGTTCCCGGCGTAGAAGGCCACCCGCGAGCCGTCGGGGGAGAACGCCGGGTCGTCGAGCACCGCCTCGGACTCGTGCAGGGTGACCACCGGGGCGCCGTCGAGCGTGAGCAGCCGCAGCGACGGCGGCCCGTCGGCCGGCCGGCACACCACCGCGAGTCGGGTCGGGTCGGTGGGGTCGAAGGTGGGCCGGCCGGGATCGGGGCAGTCGGCCGGCCCGTCCGGGAACAGCGCGCGGTCGCCGCTGCCGTCGGCGGCCACGACGCGCCACTCGAGGCCGGCGTCCCCGGCGCGGCCGTAGACCACCGACCCGCGGCCGGGCAGCAGGACCGGGGAGACGTCGGGGGCCGGGTCGTCGGTCAGCCGGATCACCTGCTCCCCGGTGGTGCCGTCGACGGCGTACAGGTCGGCCGCGCCGTCCACCTCGCGGGCGAGGACGACGGCCGTGGCGGGCAGCGGGTCCGCGGTGGGCAGGGCCGCCAGCGCCGCGGCCGCGGCGTCGGAGGGCGTGTCCCCGGGCGGCGTGGTGCCCGCGCCGGTCGTCCCCCCGTCACCGCCGCCGCCGTCGTCCCCGCGCGCCAGCACCCAGGTGGTCGCCCCGGCGCCGGCGAGCGCGGCCACCGCGGCGATCGCCACGACGGCGCGGCGGCGGCTCGCCGGGCCCCGCGGCCCGGGAGCGCCGGTGGGGCGCGACGGCGACGCGGCCGGCCGCTGCGCCGGCGCAGCGGGGGGACCGGCATCGCCGGGAGGCGGCCGGTTCAGCCACGGCGCGGGTGTGACCGGCCCGCGGGAGGGAGGCGGCGGCGGGTGCTCGGGCAGGCGCCGCACCGGCGCCGGGGTGGCCGCCGGGGTGCCCGCCGGGCCGGCCGCGGGGCCGGTCGCGGTGGCGCCCGTCCCGGCAGCGGTGCCCGCCGCCCGGGGCGTGCCGGTGGCCGCCGCGCGGGGCAGGGCGGGCGCGGTCGGGGGCCGGCCGGGAGGCGGCGACGGCCGGGGCGGCTCCACGACGGTGCGCGGCGCCGGAGGTCGCGGCGCGGCCGCCGTCCCGAGCTCGCGCACCGTGTCGACCAGGTCCGCGAGCTCCGGAGGACGGCGGGCGGTCGCCAGGTCGGCGACCACGCGGTGCGTGCGCCCGCCGCCGCTCACCTCGACGGTCACCCGGTCCGCTGCCGGGCCCGCGGGCCCCGGCGCCGGTGTCGTGCCGGCGAGGGTCTCCGGCAGGTCGAAGAAGCGGGTGCGCCGCAGCAGCTGCAGCAGGCGGTCGCGGTCCGCGGCGGCCATCGACCCGGTGTCCAGCGCGAGGGCCGGCCCGCCGGCCGCGGTGATGCCCACGCGCAGGTCCCCGGGGGGCAGCTCGGGGTAGCCGTCGAGCGCGGCGCGCGCGTCCGCGGCCAGTGCCCGGCAGGACGGGTACCGGTCTGCGGGGTCCTTCGCCATCGCCCGGGCGACGACGCCGTCCAGGCCCGGCGGGAGCCACGGCACCAGCGACGACGGGCGCGGCGGGGGCAGGGCCAGGTGGCCGTGCAGGGCCGCGGCGACCGACGAGCCGGGGAAGGGGACGCTGCCGGTGAGCAGCTTGTGCAGCAGGCAGCCCAGCGAGTAGACGTCGGTCCGGGCGTCGAGCGGCCGGGACTCGATCTGCTCCGGCGAGGCGTACTCGAAGGTGGCCACGACCATGCCGGTGCGGGTCAACCGGGTGTCGGCCGACAGCGACTTGGCGATGCCGAAGTCGGTGAGGAAGACATGCTCGGGCTCGTCGGGCTCCGGCCGGCTGAGCAGCACGTTGGCCGGCTTGACGTCGCGGTGCACGAGGTGGCTGCGGTGGGCGCAGTCCAGCGCGGCGGCCACCTCGCCGACGATGCGCACCGCACGCTGCGCCGGCAGCAGCCCCCCGGCCGCGGCCAGCGCCTCCTCGGCGTCGATCCCGTCGACGTAGCGCATCGTCAGCCACAGCCGGCCCTCGTCCTCACCGCGGTCGAGCACCGGGACGATGTTGCGGTGCTCGAGGCCGACCACGACCTCGGCCTCGCGCAGGAAGCGGCGGGCGAAGTCGGCGTCGGTCGAGTACTCCGGGCGCAGCGCCTTGAGCGCCTCCACCCGGGGCAGCCGGGGGTGCCGGACCAGGTAGACGGCGCCCATGCCGCCGCTGCCCAGCTGCCGGACGACGCGGTAGCCGGCGAACACGTCCCCGGGGGCCAGCGGCACGCCGGACAGCATCGCGCAGCGGCGGACGCGGGACCAGCCTCCTGCCCGCCCCGCGGCCCGATGCGGGCGACCGCGAAGTGTCGCGATGTGACAACGGAGCGCGACATCTTTGTGCGTGGCTCGACTGCATCCCGGCAGAGGCCGTCACTAGCGTCGGAGCTCCGAGGGACGGACCGTTCCACGTCTCCACCGAGGGGTTCTGCGATGCGCGAAGACACGGCCACCGGACCGGACGCGACCCGGCGTCGCGACATCCCGGCGCTGACCGGACTGCGCGCGGTCGCGGCCTGCTGGGTCGTCCTCTTCCACGTCCAGATGTTCACCTGGCCCTACCTGGACCAGCTGCCGCTCGTGCGGCCGCTGATCGCGGCGGGCTGGACCGGTGTGGAGCTGTTCTTCGTCCTGAGCGGCTTCGTCATCACCCTGACCTACGGCCAGCGGATGGGCTCGCGGCCGCGGCTGGGCCAGGGGGTCCACTTCCTGGTGAACCGGGTGGCCCGGGTGTGGCCGGCGTGGGCGGTGGTCACCGTGCTGGCCGGCGCGTGGGTGTGGTCGCTGCGCAAGGGCGGCTGGGACGCCGACGTCATCACCACCCACGCCGACGCGGACCTGGGCTCGCTGGTGTCCCAGCTGACCATGACCCAGATGTGGGGGCGCATCGACCACGCCGGGGCGAGCTTCGTGCTCCCGGGCTGGTCGATCAGCGCGGAGTGGACGGCCTACCTGCTGTTCCCCGTCGTCGTCGTCCTGGTGTGGCAGCTGCGCCGGCTGCCGGCGTGGCTGCTGATGGTCCTCGCGGTGGCCGCGATGTCGCCGCTGTCCTACATCGCCTTCACGACCGGGACCCCCGACCACCAGCAGGACTGGATGCTGCGGATCGCCTGCGGCTTCACGGCCGGCATGCTGACCGCGCTCGCCGTCCGCAGGATCCGGGTGACCGAGCGGGTCGAGTCCGTGGCCCTGGCCGCCCTGGTGTCGTCGATCGGCCTGGTGGTCACCGGGTCCACGTGGGCGATGTGGAACCGCGGGACCGACTACGACACCGACTACTCCGCGGTGGTCGTCGTGGCCTTCCCGGTGATCGTGGCCGCGCTCGCCCTGACCAGCCGGGGCCCCGCCCGCTGGCTGTCCTCCGCGCCGCTCGTCTACGGGGGGAAGATCTCCTACGCCCTGTACCTGGTGCACTTCCTGGTCCTCGACGTGGTCATCACGCTGTGGTGGCAGGACCCCGCGACGCGCGGCGAGCTCACCCCCGGTCTCGCCCTGGCCATGCCGGCACTGGTCCTGGCGTGCCTGCTGCTCAGCGCCGCGCTGCACCACGGCGTCGAGGAGCCGGGACGGCGCCTGGTGCTGGCCGGGGTCGCCCGGCTGACCGGCCGGCGCGCCCCGCGGCGCCGCGCCGCCGGGACCCCGCTTCCGGTCGTGCTGCCCGAGGTGGTCCCCACCGCGGAGGTCCCCGTGGCGGTGGCCGCGGGCCCGCGGACCGAGCGGCTGCTCGCCGTCGGGCGCGGCACCGACGTCCCGCCGGTGCGCCCGCTGCGCGCGGTCGCGCCCGCCGCGGGGAGCCGGCCCCCCGCGCGGGTGCGCTCCGGCGCGGCCGGCTGACCGTCCCACCCCCGCCCTCCGGGGTGTGACGGATCGGTCACGGCGTGCCGTGGGCGTTCTGTCGGTACCCCGACCTACCGTCTCGGTCCATGCGCCTGCTGCACACCTCCGACTGGCACCTCGGGCGGTCGCTGCACGGCGCCGACCTGCTCGCCGAGCAGGAGACGGTCCTCGGCGGCCTGGCCGAGGTGGTCGTCCGCGAGGGCGTCGACGTCGTGGTGGTCGCCGGCGACGTCTACGACCGGGCGGTGCCCCCGGCCGACGCGACCGCCGTCCTCGACCGGGTGCTCTCCCGGCTGCGGGCCGCCGGTGCCACCGTGGTCCTGACCCCCGGCAACCACGACTCGGCCCGCCGCCTGGGGTTCGCGGCCGGCCTGCTGGCCGTCTCCGGCGTGCACGTGCGGGCCACCACCGCCGGGCTCGACGAGCCGGTCCTGCTGGCCGACGAGCACGGCGAGGTCGCCCTCTACGGCCTGCCGTTCCTCGAGCCGCAGGTCGCCCGGCACGAGCTGGGCCTGGCCGGCGGGGCGGAGGCGGCCGGGCTCCGGCGCGCGGTCGGCCACGAGACCGTGCTCACCGAGGCGATGGACCGCGTGCGGGCCGACCTGTTCCTGCGGCCGGGCACCCGCTCGGTGG
This sequence comes from Trujillonella humicola, assembly GCF_046233715.1. NCBI lineage: Bacteria > Bacillati > Actinomycetota > Actinomycetes > Geodermatophilales > Geodermatophilaceae > Trujillonella > Trujillonella humicola. Next base: position 27,160 of record NZ_JBJNRJ010000016.1, read on the forward strand.
TGCTCGCCCACGCGTTCGTCGGCGGCGGGCTGCCCAGCGACAGCGAGCGCGACATCTGCGTCGGGGGCGTCGACGTCGTCCCCCTGCCGGTGTTCGACGGCGTCGACTACGTGGCGCTGGGGCACCTGCACCGCCCGCAGGCCCTGACCGAGCGGGTCCGCTACAGCGGCTCGCCGCTCGCCTACTCGTTCGGCGAGGCCGGGCAGCACAAGCAGGTCTGGCTGGTCGACCTCGACGCCGCGGGGCTGGCCGGGGTGCGCGCCGTCCCGCTGCCCACCCCGCGGCCGCTGGTCGTGCTCACCGGCGCGCTCGAGGAGCTGCTGGCCGACCCCGCGCACGCCGCGGCGGAGGCCGCGTTCGTCTCCGCGCGGCTCACCGACCCGGTGCGCCCGGCCGATCCGATGCGCCGGCTGCAGGCCCGCTTCCCGCACTGCGTCCACCTCGAGTGGGCGGGCCGGCCGGCCTCGGCCGACGGCCGCAGCTACCAGGAGCGGCTGCAGGGCCGCGGCGACCTCGAGGTGGTGGGGGAGTTCGTCTCCCACGTCCGCGACGGGATCGGCGCGAGCGCCGTGGAGCGCGAGCTGCTCGGCCGGGCGCTGGCCGTGGCCGCGCGCGACGAGGTCGCCCGGTGAGGCTGCACCGGCTGGCGGTCACCGCCTTCGGGCCGTTCGCCGGCACCGAGACCGTCGACCTGGACACGGTGGCCGGCGACGGGCTGTTCCTGCTCTGGGGTCCCACGGGGTCGGGCAAGACCACGCTGCTCGACGCGGTGGTCTTCGCCCTCTACGGCACCGTCCCGGGCGCCCGCGGCGAGGAGAAGCGGCTGCGCAGCGACCACGCCGACGCGGCGACCCGCACCGAGGTCGCCTGCGAGCTCACCCTGGGCGGGGAGCGGCTGCTGGTCACCCGCCGGCCCGAGCAGTCCCGGCCCAAGCGGCGCGGCACGGGGCTCACCGTCGAGCAGGCCCGGCTGACGGTGCAGCGGCTCACCGGCGACGGGTGGGAGCCGGTCAGCACCCGCATCGACGAGGGGTCGGAGTACCTGCGCACCCGGGTGGGCCTCGACGTCCACCAGTTCTGCCAGGTGGTGCTGCTGCCGCAGGGCGACTTCGCCCGCTTCCTGCGCGCCGAGCCGGAGCGCCGCGCCGACCTGCTGCGCACGCTCTTCGACGTCGGCCGGTTCGCCCGCGTGGAGGACTGGCTGGCCGGGGAGCGCCGCGCCGCCGAGGAGGCGCTGCGCGGGGAGCGGCTGCACCTGTCGACGCTGCTCGCCCGGGTCGCCCAGACCGCCGACGAGGACGTGCCCGAGGAACTGGCCCCCGAGCTGGTGGGGGCCCGCGGCAGCGGCCCGGTCGGCGAGTGGGTCGGCGGCGTGCGGTCCCGGGCCGCATCGGAGCTCGCCGCGGCCGACCGGGCCGCTGCGGCGGCGGCCACCGCCGCGACCGCGGCCACGCAGGCGCTGGCCACCGCCCGAGCCGTCGACGACCGGCACGCCCGCCGGGCCCGGGCGGAGGAGGAGCTGGCCCGGCTGCGCGCCGCCGAGCCCGGACTGGCGCCGGTCCGGGCCCGGCTGGCCGCCGGCCGGGCCGCGGAGGTCCTGCGGGACGTGCTGGAGGCCGCCGGCCGCGCGGCGCTCGAGGCCGAGCGCTGCGCCCGCGCCTCGGCCGCCGCCCGCTCCGCCTGGGCGGCGACCGGGCACGGGGTGGATCCCGACCGCGACCTCGCCCGCCGCCTGCGGGACGACGCGGCCGAGGCCCGCGCCCTGCAGCCGGAGGCTCTCCGGGCGGCGGAGCTGGCCCCCCGCGTGACCGGCCTGGCCGAGGAGATCGCGCGCCTCGGGCGGCGCTGCACCACCGCCGAGGTCTCCGCGGCCGAGCTGCCCGCGCTCGTCGCGGCCGAGCAGGAGCGGGTCGAGGCGGCGGCCGGCGCGGCCGCCCGGATGCCGGCCCGCACGGCCGTGGCCGAGGCCGCGCGCGCGGCCCTGGCGGCCGGACGGGACGCCGAGCACCTGGCGGCCGCGCTGACCGAGGCGCAGGCCGCCGCCGCGGCGGCGCGGGACCGCTGGCTGACCGCCCGTGAGGCGCTGCTGGACGTGCGCGCCCGACGCCTGGACGGCATGGCCGCCGAGCTGGCCGCCGGCCTGGTCGAGGGCGAGGACTGCCCGGTCTGCGGCTCCGCGGAGCACCCGCGCCCGGCCACGCCGGGCGGCCGGCCGGTCGGAGCGGGGGACGAGGAGCGCGCGCGAGCCGCCGCCGACCGCGCCGAGGCCGCGGCCGCCACCGCCGCCACCGCGGCGGAGGAGCGGGCCCGGGAGCTCGCCGTGCTGCGCGCCCGGGCGGGTGATCGGCCGCTGCCCGAGCTGGCCGCGGCCGCCGCGGAGGCCGAGCGCGGGCTGGCTGCGCTGGCCGCGGCCGCCGGGGAGCTCCCGGCGGCGCGTGCCCGGCTCGACGGCTCCCTCGCCCGGCGCGACGAGCTGGCCCGCCGGCTGGCCGCCGACCGCGAGCAACTCGGCCGGCGCACCGCCGAACGCGCCGCGCAGGAAGCGGAGCTGACCGCGCTCGCGGCACGGCTCGACGCCGTGCGCGGCGAGGACCCGGACCTGGAGAGCCGGGTGCGCCGGCTGAGCGCGGCCGCCGAGCGCTGCGAGGCGGTGCTCGACGCCGAGGCGGAGGAGTCGCGCGCCCGCGCGGTCGCCGAGCAGGCGCGCCGGGTCGCCGGGCAGCGGGCCACCGCCGCCGGGTTCGCCGACGTACCGGCGGCCGCCGGCGCGCTGCTCGATCCGGCCGAGCTGGCGGCCCTGGACGGCCGGGTCGCCGCGCACGAGCAGGCGCTGGCCGCCGTGCGCGCCACGCTGGCCGCCCCCGAGCTCGCCGACCTGGGCCCCCGACCGGACGTCGCCGCGCTGGAGACCCGGTGCGCGGGGCTCACCGGGGCGCGGGAGGAGTCCGTCGCGGCCCTCGACCGTGCCCGCCGGCGCTCCGCCGACCTCGACCTGCTCGCCGGTGACCTCGTCGCGGCAGAGGTGCGGCTGGACGAGCGGCGGGCCGTCGCCGAGCAGGTCACCGGCCTGGCGGACCTGGTCAACGGGCGCGGGGCCAACACGCTGCGCATGCGGCTGCAGTCGTTCGTGCTGGCCGCCCGGCTCGAGCAGGTGGCCGCGGTGGCCAGCCGCCGGCTGCTGGAGATGTCGGGCAACCGCTACACGTTCCGGCACAGCGACGCGCTGGGCCGCAACGGCGCCCGCGGGGGTCTGGGCCTGGACGTCTTCGACGAGTACACGGGGACGCTGCGGCCGACCAAGACGCTGTCGGGCGGGGAGAGCTTCATGGCCTCGCTGGCCCTCGCCCTCGGCCTCGCCGACGTGGTGACCGCGGAGAGCGGCGGCATCCAGATGGACACCCTGTTCGTCGACGAGGGGTTCGGCACCCTCGACGCCCGGGCGCTGGACTCCGTGATGGGCGTGCTCGACGAGCTGCGCCGGGGCGGTCGCACGGTCGGCCTGATCAGCCACCTCGAGGAGCTGCGCCAGCGGATCCCCACCACGGTGGAGGTGCTCGCCGGCCGGCACGGCTCCCGCCTCGCGGGCTGACCGCCGGCGGCGGACCCGGGCGGCGCGGCCCGGGCGGCGCCGCCCGGCGAGGGCTCAGGAGCCGTCGGCCCCCGGTGGGAAGGCCCGGGCCTCGAGCACGCGGAGCCTCTCCTCGTAGGCCGACAGCAGCGAGAGGCGGGAGCGGACGCGGGCGTGCTCCTCGCGGACGACCTCGACGAGCATCCGCGCCTCGGCCACGTCCGCGTCGTCCCCGGGGGTGACCACCACCGGCCGGGCGGCGCGCTCGAGCCGCTCCTCCAGGGCCGCGGCCTGCGGGGCGAGGCGGGAGAGCTGGTGGGCGTTCCAGTCGGCCCGCTCCTCCAGCGCGCCGAAGCGGGCCTCGTACCCCTCGGACCAGGCGCCCAGGCGCCGCTCCAGCTCGTCCACCCGCTCGGACACGTGCGTGAGGTCCCGGGCGAAGGCGCGCTCCGCCAGCTCCGCGCGCAGGTCGGCGCGCACCTGCTCACGCAGCTCGGCCTCCCGGGCGGCGAGCGCGTCGAGCCGGGCGACCAGCGCCTCCGTCCGGCGGTCGACGCGGTCGTTCAGAGCTGCCTCGAGGCGTCGCCTCAGGCGGTGGGGCAACCTCACGGTCGTCCTCCTCGGCAGGTGGATGTCGGGGGCGGCGGGGTCCCGGGGCCGGTCACGTCCAGTAGCGGACGGCGGCGCCGCGGACCCACTCGTGCATGAACCGGCGCTCGGGGCCGAGGTCGTGCTCGGCGTTGATCTCCATCACCCGGCCGGATGCGTGCGCCCAGCTCGGAGGCACGTCCTCCTCGTGGAAGGAGAAGCCGGTCACCTCCAGGCGCGCGCCGGGGAAGGCGTCGCGCGCCCACCAGGCCGCCATCGTCCCGGTCGTGGCCCACGTCCCGGCCCCGACGGTGTCGAAGCCCAGGTCGCGGGAGAGGGGCAGGGTGAGGTCGTCGTTGGAGACGTGGACCTGGCCGAGGTCGGCCGGCCACCAGTCGGGCAGCGCCTCACGCTCGCCGTGCAGCCGGCCGGGTTCGACCAGGAGGTACAGCCGGTCCTGGTAGTCCTGGAAGAACCACCGGCTGGCGACGACGCCGCGGTGGAAGAAGACGACGTCGACCCGCCGGCCGTAGGTGGGGGCGTCCCCGGCGCCGTCCAGCCGGAAGCCGTTGACCCGCAGCACCAGGTCGCAGCCGTCGACGGCCGCGGCGCGCTCGGGATCCGGGCTCATCGGCCGGTTCCCGACGACCGCCACCGAGCGCACCGGGGTGTGCCGCGCGTAGCTCTCCGCGAGGGCGCGCAGCGCGTCGCGGCGGGCGGTGCCGCTGCTCACCGGGCGTGTCGTGGTCTCGGTGGTCGCCGTCATGCCCGGGTGGTCCCCGACCGTCGGGGCCCGGGTGAGTCGCTCACGTCGTCGGAGTCTAGGGACCGGGCCGCCGGCGCCCCGGTCACCGCTGGGTCACCTGGCCGGTGAGGGTCGAGTAGACCAGCGTGCCGCCGGCGAACCGCTGGCTCTGCCCGTCGGCCGTCACGCGAGCCTCCTCGACCGGGTACCCGAGGGCGCCGGCCTCCCAGCCGCGGGTGCCCCAGTACGCCCGCAGCGGGTCGGACACCACCCGCGCGCCGGTGCCCGGCGACCAGTAGATCGAGCCCCCCTGGTACTGCTGGAAGCAGCCGCCCCGGACCAGGCCGCAGTAGACCCCGGTCGTCGGGTAGCCCAGCGCCCCGGTCTCCCAGCCCTGCGCGCCCCAGCGCTGGCGGATGGCGCCGACGACGCCGTGCGCGCCGGTCTCCGCCGTCCAGTACAGGGCACCGTTCTGGAACTCCTGCCAGCACCCGCCGCCGACCAGGTCGCAGTGCATCTCGCGCCGCGGGTAGCCCAGCGGGCCGGTCTCCCAGCCCTGGGCGCCCCACGCCTGCTGGACGGGCCCGCTGACCGCCCGGGCGCCGGTGGCCGCCGACCAGTAGACGGCGCCCTGCTGGAACTGCTGCACGCAGCCGCCCTGGCTCAGCCCGCACCACATCTCCGCGGTGGGGAAGCCCAGGGGGCCCGCCTCGCGGCGGCCCTCGGTCCAGCGCGCGAGGACGGCGCCGGCGACGACGCGGGCCCCCGTCGGCGTCGACCAGGCGATGGTGCCCCGCTCGAAGTCCTGGACGCAGCCGCTGCCGGACGATCCGCAGCGCGTGTCGGCCGTGGGGTAGCCCAGGGAGCCGCCCTCCCAGCCCTGCGCGCCCCAGCGGTCCCGGACCGGACCGTTCAGCACGGCGCGCGCGCCGGTGGCCGGAGCCCAGTAGATCGCTCCGCGCTGGAACTCCTGGACGCAGCCGCCGCGCGTGAGCCCGCACCACAGCCCGCCGGTCGGGTACCCCAGCGGGCCCGCCTCCCAGCCCGTGGCGCCCCACTTGTCCCGGACCGCGCCGAGCATCGCGTGCGCCCCGGTGCCGTGGCTCCAGTGCATCGTCCCCTTCTGAAAGCCCTGCCAGCAGCCGCCGTCCACCAGGCCGCAGTTCTCGTCGGTGGTCGGGTAGCCCAGCGGCCCGTTCTCCCAGCCCTGGGCGCCCCAGGTCTGCCAGATGGCGCCCACCAGGACGCGCGCCCCCGAGGCGGGTGACCAGTAGATCGCCCCGGACCGGAACAGCTGGTAGCAGCCGCCGCCGGTCAGGCCGCAGCGGGAGACGTCGGTGCTGGGGCCGAGCGGCCCGGTCGCCCCGCCCAGCTGCTGGTACCTGTCGTGGATCGCGTTGCCACCGACCGACTGCGTCGTCCCGAACCAGTTGACGAAGTGGGCGTAGAAGTTGCGGTTGCCGTAGCTCGAGCAGCGGTTGCCCTCGCCGGGGTAGGCGTCGAGGGAGGCCTGGTTGGGCCGGTAGGGCGTGTAGTTGTAGAGGCCCGCGGTGGCCTGGTTGGCGATGTAGACCTGCGAGGTGCCGCAGTCGGCCGGCACGTTCCACTGGATCGTGTTGACCCGGCCGGCCTTGTACCCGTAGCGCGCCGCCTCGATCCGGTAGCGCTGGAACTGGCGGGCGGCGAAGTAGACCTGGCTGACGAAGCCGGAGAAGGCCGGGTCGCACGGCGCGGTGTCCGGGCACGCGAAGCCGGTGGCCTTCTGGTACTGCGTGGTCGTCGGCCGCGTCCTGGTGACGAGACCCTGCTCCTTCTGCAGGAGCACCAGCAGCACCCGCGGGCTGACACCGCACGCGCGGCCGACCTTGGCGATGATCGTGCCGGCCGACTCGTTCGCCGCGCCCTGGTAGCCCGAGCACATCGCATCGGGAGCCTGGTTCACCGTCGTCTGCGCGAAGTCCTTGAGGCAGGGCATCTCCCCGGCGACGCAGGAGGCACCGCGCACGGCGAGGAAGCGGTCGACCGATGCCGCGTCCATCGAGGTCCCGTCGAAGAACACCGCGTCGGAGATGATGTTGCCCGCGTCGAAGCCCTGGATCGGGGCCGCCTGCGCGACTCCGGCCGGGCGGTCGCCGGAGACCGGCGCCAGCAGGACCGCCCCGACGAGCGCGAGCACGGTGACCAGGCGGGTCAGCGTCGTCCTCACGGGACCTGCACCTCGACCGGGGCGGACGCACCGGAGGTCGTGCCCGCGGCGAAGCTCAGCACCGCCGACCAGGTGCCCGGCGCCAGCTGTGCGCCGTCGACGAACACGGAGCCGCACGCGGTCGTCGTGACGTCCGGCGTCGCCGGGCCCCCGGCGGTGACCGTCCGATCGCCGGAGGTGAGGGTGACGGTGCACGCGCCCTCGGTCGCGACGACCCGGTCCACGATCCCGGCCACCTCGACCGCCGAGGACGCGGGGTCCCAGCCGGCGTAGGTCACGAGGACGCCGACGTCGCCGCCGGACGGCGCCGGCGCGGGCGCGTCGGTGACGACGTCGTCCACGTCGGGCAGCTCGTCCTCCGGCACCGCGCCCGAGGGGAAGGCGGCGTCGGGGGTGGCCGGCGCGGCCGCGCCCGGGGTGCTCGCGGTCCCCGCCCGGCCGGTGGCGCCGGCCGCGGCGGTGTCGGCGGCGTCCGGGGAGTCCGTCCACCCGCTGGTGATCCAGATGCCCGCTGCGACGGCGCCCGCCGCGAGCAGGGCCCCGGACGCGACGAGACGTCGTCTCCTGGCCATGGCTGTCCTCCGGTCCGTGCCCGGCGGGATGCCCGTGGGGAGATCGAGGCCGCCGGTCGCGGACCGAGGTTACGGTCCGGAGTTGCGTGGTCACGGCATTTCCGGGCCGGGAGAGGGCCGTGTGGCGCGTGCGCCGGTCACCGCGCTCCGGCCGGCGCCCGGCCGGCGGCTAGGGTGCCGTCGCGATGAGCGCATCCGGAGGCCCGCGGGACCGTCTGCCCGTCGTCGCGATGGTCGGCGGCGGTCAGCTCGCGCGCATGACCCACCAGGCGGCCATCCCGCTGGGGCAGTCGCTGCGCGTGCTGGCCACCGATCCCGCGGAGTCCGCCGCCCTCGTGGCCGCCGACGTCCGGCTCGGTGACCACCGGGACCTCGCCGCGCTGCGCGCGGTCGCCGAGGGGGCGACCGTGCTCACCTTCGACCACGAGCACGTCCCGACCGAGCACCTGCAGGCCCTGGAGGCCGACGGCGTGCGGGTCGCGCCGGGCCCGGCGGCGCTGGTGCACGCGCAGGACAAGCTCGTGCTGCGCTCCGCCCTCGCTGTGGCCGGGGAGCCGCAGCCGGCCTGGGCCGAGGTCACCACCGACACGGGGCTGGCCGACTTCGCCGGCGCCTCCGGCTGGCCCATCGTGCTCAAGCCCCCTCGCGGCGGGTACGACGGGCGCGGGGTGTTCGTGGTCGACGACCTCGACGCAGCACTCGCGGTGCTCGCCGAGCACGGCCGGCTGCTGGCCGAGGAGCGGGTGGACATGGTCCGCGAGCTCGCCGTCCAGGTCGCCCGCTCGCCGTTCGGGCAGGTGGCGGTCTGGCCCGTGGTGGAGACGGTGCAGCGCGACGGGATCAACACCGAGGTCCTGGCGCCGGCGCCCGGCCTGGACGAGGCCACCGCAACCGCCGCGCAGGAGCTCGCGATCCGCATCGCCGAGCGGCTCGGCGTCGTGGGCCTGCTGGCCGTCGAGCTGTTCCAGACCGCCGGCGGCGTCGTGGTCAACGAGCTCGCCATGCGCCCGCACAACTCCGGGCACTGGACCATCGAGGGCTCCCGGACCAGCCAGTTCGAGCAACACCTGCGCGCCGTCCTGGACTACCCGCTGGGGTCGACGGCGATGACCGCCCCGGTCGTCGTGATGGCCAACGTCCTCGGCGGGGACGCCGCCGAGCAGGGGTGGTCCGGGCCCGGCCTCGACGAGCGGGTGCACCACCTCATGGCGCACTGGCCGGACGTGAAGCTGCACTGGTACGGCAAGGGGCAGCGCCGCGGCCGCAAGCTCGGGCACGTGACCGCGCTCGGCGACGACCTCGTCGAGGTCCGCGCCCGCGCCGTCGCCGCCGCCCGGTACCTGGCCGACGGCGTCGTCGACCCGGCCTTCGCGTTTCCCGAGGAGCACTGAGTGGCAGATCCCCGGTCGGGCCCCGGAGCGGTCTCCGGAGCAGGCCCGGCAGCCGGCCCGCTGGTCGGCATCGTCATGGGCAGCGACTCCGACTGGCCGATGATGCGGCCGGCCGCCGAGGCGCTCGCGGAGTTCGGCGTCCCGCACGAGATGCACGTGGTGTCGGCGCACCGCACGCCGCGGCGGATGCTCGACTACGCGGAGTCCGCCGCCGGCCGCGGCCTGCGGGTGGTGATCGCCGGCGCCGGGGGAGCGGCGCACCTGCCCGGCATGGTCGCCGCCGCCACGCCGCTGCCGGTGATCGGCGTGCCCCGCCCGCTGGACCGGCTCGACGGCCTGGACAGCCTGCTGTCGATCGTGCAGATGCCCGCCGGCGTGCCGGTCGCGACGGTCTCCATCGGCGGTGGCCGCAACGCCGGGCTGCTGGCGGTGCGCATCCTCGCCGCCGCGGACGACACGCTGCGTGCGGCGGTCGAGCGCTTCCAGGCCGACCTCGCCGCGTCGGTGCTGGCCCGCGATGCGGCCCTGCAGGAGCGGCTGGCGAGCGACGTCACCCCCGGCTGAGGGACGCCACGGGTGCGTGGACGTCCTAGCATCGGGGCGTGAGTGGCACCGGGCTGTACCAGCTGACCGAGGAGCACGAGGCGATCCGGGCGGCCGTCCGCGACATCGCCGAGCGGGAGATCGCGCCGTTCGCGGCAGAGGTGGACGCGGAGTCGCGCTTCCCGGTCGAGGCGCAGAAGGCGCTGACGGCGGCCGGCTTCCACGCCACACACGTCCCCGAGACCTACGGCGGCGAGGGCGCCGACGCGATCGCGACCTGCATCGTCATCGAGGAGGTCGCGCGGGTCGACGTGTCGGCCTCGCTCATCCCGGCGGTGAACAAGCTCGGCTCGATGCCGATCATCCTGTCGGCCTCGGAGGAGCTCAAGCAGCGCGTGCTGCCCTCGATCGCCGAGGGCCGGGCGATGATCAGCTACGGCCTGTCCGAGCGGGAGGCGGGTTCGGACGCCGCGGCGATGAGGACCCGCGCCCGCCGCGACGGCGACTCCTGGGTGCTCGACGGCACCAAGGCCTGGATCACCAACTCCGGGGTCTCCGAGTGGTACACGGTCATGGCCGTCACCGACCCGGAGAAGCGGGCCAACGGCATCTCCGCCTTCGTCGTGCACCGCGACGACCCGGGCTTCGAGGTGGGCCCGAAGGAGAAGAAGATGGGCATCAAGGGCTCGCCCACCTGCGAGCTCTACTTCACCGGCTGCACCATCCCGGCCGACCGGATCATCGGCGAGCCCGGCACCGGCTTCAAGACCGCGCTGCGGACCCTGGACTTCACCCGCCCGACCATCGGCGCGCAGGCCGTCGGCGTCGCGCAGGGGGCGCTGGACGCCGCGGTCGCCTACACCCGCGAGCGCAAGCAGTTCGGCCGCGCGGTCGCCGACAACCAGGGCGTGCAGTTCATGCTGGCCGACATGTCCATCCAGATCGAGGCCGCCCGGCACCTGGTCTACGTGGCCGCCGCCCGCGGCGAGGCCGCCCACGAGGGCGGCCGGGTCGACCCGGACCTCGGCCGGCTGTGCGCCGCGGCCAAGGCGTTCGCCTCCGACGTCGCGATGAAGGTGACCACCGACGCCGTCCAGCTGTTCGGCGGCGCCGGCTACACCTCCGACTTCCCGGTCGAGCGGATGATGCGCGACGCCAAGATCACCCAGATCTACGAGGGCACCAACCAGATCCAGCGCATGGTGATCGCCCGGAGCCTCCTGAAGTAGCGAGCGTTCCCGCAGGTCGCGGGGAGTCGCAGGCCCCTCCACGGGGGTGCCGGGGGAGGGCCGCCGAAGTGATCGGCACCGGCTCCACCGAGGCTCGTGGGTCGTCCGGGGGCTGCCGCCGGCTGCCCGGTCGGGCCTGCGGCACAAACCTCGCCCGTCCCGGATCCCCGGTGCTCAGGGCTCCCCGGCCACGACGCGCGCCGCGTACTCGTCCATGGTGATCTCGCCGCCCTCCTGCGCGGCCCGTCCCCGGTCCCTGGCCGGGAGCGCGTCCTGGAGGGCGTCGATGCGCTTCCACGCCGGGTAGGGCTGGTCTCCCTCGACGTCCGGGACGAACCGCGACGGCGCGACCCGCCGGTAGCGGTGCAGGTAGCGGCCGCAGTTGACGAACGTCGCCTCGACGCGCGCCCGCACCAGGTGGGTGGCGCCCGGGTAGCGGCTCATCGCGGGGTCGTCGTCGTGGACGGAGGCGGTCGCCTGCACGCGCAGCCGGTGCGGGGTCTCCAGGTCCAGGAAGAGCATCCCGATCCTGCCGCTCGTCGCGATGTTGCCCAGCGACAGGAACATGCCGTTGCCGTCGTAGCTGGGGAACACCAGCGTGCCCGGGTCGGGCAGGTGGACGAAGCCGGGTGCCCCGCCCTTGTAGGACACGGTCGGACGACCAGCCGCATCGACCGTGGCGAGCAGGAAGAAGTCGCGGGAGGCGACGAAGGCCGCGGAGTCCGGGTCGAGGCGGGGACGCACGATCGCGTCCACCAACCGGTCGGCCAGCGCCCGGTTGCCGGTCGCCTCCTGCAACGCCCGCTGGTCGGGGGTGTAGAAGGGGTCGGTCCCGTCGGAAGGCACCGGGGCTCCTGTGCCCGACTGTCGTCGGGCGTCCGGCAGCACGGGGTCCGGGCTCTGCGGGCGGCCGCTCACGGGCGGGCCTCGAGGACCATGAAGGTGGGCGTCTCCGTCGCGCGGCGGAAGGCGGAGAACCCGGCGGCGGTGACCACCCGGCGCAACTCGTCCTCGCCGGCCTGCGCACCGAGGGCCTCGCCGCCCGGCTGGGACAGCGCACTGGGCGTGCAGACGAAGGTCGACACCGAGTAGAAGGTCCTGGCCCGGGTGCTCTCGATCAGCTCGTCGTCGGCCCGCGGCTCGGTGAACATCCACGTGCCGTCGGGGGCGAGCGCGTCCCTGACGTGGCGGGCGGCCCGGACCGGGTCGCCCATCTCGTGCAGGGCGTTGAACATGCACACCAGGTCGTACCCGTGGCCTCCGAAGTCGTCCGAGCCGGCCACCTCGAAGGTCACGCGGTCGGCGACCCCGGCGGCGGCGGCCGCCTTGCGCGCCCCGTCGATCGACCCGGCGTGGTCGTCGAACCCGGCGAACTTCGAGTTCGGGTAGGCGTCCGCGAGCAGGATCAGCGCCGCGCCGAGTCCGCAGCCGACGTCGGCAACCCGCGCGCCGGCCACCAACCGGTCGTGCACCCCGGCGAGGGCCGGGATCCAGCACGGCACCAGGTGGGCCCGGTACACCGGCTCGAAGAACCGGCGGGTGCCCTCGAACAGGTCGCGGTGGTGCTCGTCCCAGCCGATGCCGCCGTCCGAGCGGAACGCGCTCGCCACGCGTTCGGTGTCCTTGTGGTTCGCGCTGACCACCAGCGCCCCGCCGGCCACGAAGGTCGGGCTGTCCGGGTCGGCGAGGCAGGCGGCCTGCTCGGAGGTCAGCCAGTAGCGCCCGTCGTCGTGCTCGCACGTAGGCGCTGGCCACCTGGGCGCCCAGCCACTCCCGCACCAGCCGCGGCTGGCAGCCGGTCGCCGCAGCCAGGTGCTCGGCGGTCTGGGCGCCGCCGTCGGCCAGGGCCCGGTACAGGCCCAGCTGGTCGCCGATCACGACGGTGGCCGCGTGCGCGGCGGCGGCCTGGTCCGCGCCGTAGCGCTCCAGGAAGGCCTGGGTGGCGGTGTCGAGCGTCATGGCCGTCAACTCCATCTGCTGGTCCGGTCGACCGTCGCTGTCCGAGCGCTGCTGTCCCCTCACCGTGCCGGGCGCCCGCGGGCGTGGCATCGGGCCTGTGACCCACTCCCGCAGGGCCGGTGTGGGTGGTTCGACCCATCGGGTACTGACACCTCGATACCGCGGAGGGAGGTCGCGCGCATGGCCGGCGACGTGCTCGAGCGGGGCCGCGAGGCGTCCGGGCGCTTCCGGTGGGACGAGGCCTACGCCCTCTACCGCGCGGCGGCCGAGAACGAGCCGCTGGGAGCCCAGGACCTGGCAGCGCTGGCCGACGCGGCCTGGTGGCTGGGGCACACCGAGGAGTCACTGGCCCTGTCCGAGCAGGTGTACCGACGGCACCTGCACGGCGCGCAGGTGCCACAGGCGGCGATGCTGGCCATCGAGATCGGCTTCCTGTGGATGCTGCGGGGTGAGCCGACCGTGGGGTCGGGGTGGATCAGCCGCGCCAAGCGGCTGCTGGAGGACGCCCCGGAGTCAGCCGCGCACGGCTACCTCTCCTACCTCGACGTCGAGGGCGCACTCGGCGCCGGCCGCTACGAGGAGGCGATCGAGCGCAGCCGGGCCATGCAGCAGCTCGCCGACCGGCACGACGATCCGACCCTGTGCGCCGTCGCGCTGGTCCTGGAGGGCGGGGCGCAGGTGCGGCGCGGCCGCGTCACGTCGGGTCTGGCGGTGATCGACGAGGCCATGCTGCCGGTGCGGGCCGGTCAGGTGGCCCCGAACTGGGCGGGCAACCTCTACTGCCACGTGATGGACCTGTTCTTCGAGCTCGCCGACCTCGACCGGGCCCGCGCCTGGACCCGGGCCACCGAGCGCTGGTGCGACGAGCACAGCAACGCCGCGATGTCCACCGGCATCTGCCGGGTGCACCGCGCGCACCTGCACCACCTGGAGGGGCGCTGGACGGCCGCCGCGCAGGAGGCCGCCACGGCGTGCCGCGACCTCGCCGACATGAACGTCGGCGTGGTCGCCGAAGGGCACTACCGGATCGCCGAGCTGCACCGGCTGCGCGGCCGGCACCGCGCCGCGCAGGAGCACTTCACGCGGGCGCACGAGCTCGGCCGAGACCCCCAGCCCGGCCTGGCGTTGCTGCGCCTGGCCGAGGGCAGGGGCGCGACCGCGGCGTTGCGCAGCGCGCTGGCGAGCGCCGACCGGGACCTGGACCGCGTCCCGCTGCTGCTCGCCCAGGCCCAGGTCGCCCTCGCCTGCCGCCAGTCCGACGTGACGGCGCTGGCGGCCGGTGAGCTGGACCGGCTGGCGGGGACGTTCCAGACCCCCGGCCTGCTGGCCTGCGCCGCCGAGGCGGTCGGTCTCGCCCGCCTGGCCCGCGGCGAGGCGGCCGAGGCACTGCCGGTGCTGCGCGAGGCCTGGCGGCGCTGGCGAGACCTCGAGGTCCCCTACGACGCCGCACGGATGAGGGTGCGACGGGCGCAGGCGTTGGCCGGGGTCGATGACGGCGAGGCCGCCGCGCACGAGGTCGAGGCGGCTCGGGCGGTCTTCGTCGAGCTCGGCGCGGTCGACGACCTCCGCGGGCTCGACGGCGTGCTCGGCAGCGGTGAGCCGCCGGGTGGGCTCTCCGCCCGCGAGGTGCAGGTGCTGCGCGCCGTCTGCGCCGGCCGCACCAACCGGCAGATAGCCACGGCTCTGACTCTCAGCGAGAAGACCGTCGCCCGGCACCTGTCCAACATCTTCGCCAAGCTCGACGTGGCCTCGCGCACCGAGGCTGCGGCCGTGGCCTTCCGGCACGGGCTGGCCGACCCGTCGGAGGCGTGAACCCGGCCCCCGGTGGCGTGCGGGGTCCCCGGGGGTGGCGCCGGTCTAGCCCCCGGTCGGCCGGGGCGGGACCTCCTCGGCCGGGTCCTCCTCCGGAACGGGTTCCGGCTCCTCGGGCGGTGGAGCGGCCGGTGGAGCGGCCGGTTCCGCGACCTCCCGGCGCCAGCCCTGGATCGCGGCGGCCAGCACCCCGGCCACGGGGACGGCGAGGAACAGCCCGAGCAGGCCGAAGACGGAGGCCGCCCCGGTCGTCAGCAGGAGGACGACCAGCGGGGGGAAGTTGATCGCCCGGGACAGCAGCAGCGGCGCGAGCAGGTTGCCCTCGATCTGCTGCACGGCGACGACGATCAGCAGGGCCCACAGGGCGGTCGTCCAGCCGCCGGTGACGCCGGCGACCGCCACCGCCACCGCCCCGGCGATGGTCGCCCCGACCAGGGGCACGTACCCGAACAGGAAGGTCAGCGCGCCGATCGCCAGGGCCAGGGGGACGTCGAGCACCCAGAGCCCCAGGCCGATGAGGACGCCGTCGATGAGCCCGGTGGCCGTGGCCGCGTAGAACCAGGCGCCGGCCGTGCGCAGCGCCGACCGGAAGGCGGCGTCGGTCGGGGCGCGGTAGCCCCCCGGCAGCATGCCGACGAAGCCGCGCCACAGGCCGTCGCCGCCGGTGAGCGCGAAGAGCGTGAAGAACAGGGCGATGAGCAGGACGGTGACGACCTGGCCCGCGGCGTTCACGGCCTGGGTCGCGGCCCCGCCGAGGCCGCCGAGCGCGCCGCCCGCGGAGGCCTCGAGCTGGTCGATGAGCTGGTCGAGCACCGGGCTGTCGAGATCGGCGGTCCGGTTCTGCGCCCATTCGGTGAGCGACTGCACGGCGTCGGTCCCCGCAGCCACCAGTCCGGGCCACGCGTCGATCACGCGCAGGACGAGGAACGTGAGCACGCTGAGGAAGAAGGCCACGTAGGCGACGACGCAGACGATCGCGGCCAGTGCGGCCGGCGCGCCCCGCTCCCGGAGCCACCGGGCGATCGGCCACAGCAGGGCGACCTGGGCGAGCCCGAGGACCACCGCGGCGGCGAGGAGCTGGACCTGCAGCACCAGCCAGATCGCGCCGACGGCGGCCAGGCCGATCACCAGGAAGCGCCCGGCGATCGTCGCCTCCCGCTGCAGCAGCGTCACGCGGTCGGTCGAGGGAGGCACGCGGCGGCCCACCCCTGCCACCGGGACGGGGGAGGCGTTCTGCCGCGCCGCGGCCGCCCGCAGCGCGGCGAACGGCATCCGTCTCGCCATCTCCGGCCTCCCCTCGGCGCAGGTCGAGCGGGGCCCTACCCGCCCGGGCCGGGGTTGTCCCATCGTCGTGCGCTCGGGCCGCAAGCGCTCGCGCCGGGATCGCCGCCGTCGCGGAGAGGGTCACTAGTCCGACCGCGGCGCCGGACCGGCGAGGAGGACCGGGACCGTCGACCGACGGGTCAGGGACTGGGCGACGCTGCCGAGCAGCCGGTGGGACAGGCCGCGGCCGCGGCGGCCGATGACGATGGCGTCGGCGCCCGCGGCCTCGGCGGCCTCGAGCAGGACGAGGTCGGGCTGCCCGCACCGCAGCTCGAGCCCGGGGGCCGGCCCGCCGGGAGGGAACCAGCCGGCCCGCTCGGCCAGCAGGTCGTGCCACTCCCGGCGCGCTCCGGGGCCGTCGAACTCCGCGGCGTCGGGGTCCAGCACGGCGGCCAGGACGATGCGAGCCGGTGCGGAGGCGAACAGCCGGACCGCGTCGCGCACGGCGCGGTCGGACTCGGCCGACCCGTCGACCCCCACGAGCACGGTCGGCCGCCCCGGGGCGCCGTGCTCGGCCCCGGGCGTGCGCTCGAGCACCCGGCCGGCGCGCCGGCCGCGCTCCATCGCGATCGGCACGAACAGCGGACCCAGCGCGGCCCCCAGGAAGTACCACGTGCCGGCGCGGTGCCCGTGCCGGCCGAGGAACAGCAGCGCCGCACCGAGCCCGAGAACCAGCCAGAGCAGCACCACGAGGGCCACCCACCACGACGTCGGCATCCGCCGGAACTCCCTCCGGGTCCGTGCCCAGCTCGGTCGGCCCCACCCTCGGCCGTCGGCCCCCGGTCCGGAAGGGGCGACGGTCGCGCATCGACGGGACGTCGGACCCGCGGCCGGTGCCGGGGCCGCCGGAGGACCGTGGCCCGGGCCGCCACGCCGACCCGTTGGTCCTGCCCCTCCCGGCCGTAGGTCCCTGCCCGCCCGTCGCCGGTGCCGGTGAGGCTGGGGCATGGCCACACCGGAACGGACCCTCCCCCGGCTCGGCGCGGCGACCACCACGAGCTGCCGGCACACGAGGTCGTGCTGCTGCTGGAGACCGACCCCGAGCGGGGACTGGCCGGTGGGGAGGCCGCCCGGCGCCTGCACCTCGAGGGGCCCAACACGCTGCCGCGGATCGACCGGCGCGGCCCCCTGCTCCGCTTCCTCCAGCAGTTCCACCACCCGCTGATCTACGTCCTGCTGGCCGCGGCGGCGGCGACGCTGGCGCTGGGCGAGGTGGTCGACGCCGCCGTCATCCTCGCCGTGGTGCTGATCAACGCGGGAATCGGCTTCGTGCAGGAGGCGCGTGCCGAGCAGGCCCTCGACGCCCTGATGGCGATGGTCCGCACGCGGGCGACGGTCGTGCGCGACGGCGTCCGGCACCGCATCCCCTCGGAGGAGCTCGTCTGCGGTGACGTGGTGGTCCTGGAGACCGGCGACCGGGTGCCGGCCGACCTGCGGTTCCTCGCCGTCCGCGAGCTGCAGGTCGAAGAGTCGGCGCTGACCGGCGAGTCGGTGCCGGTGGAGAAGGTGCCGGTGGAGCTCCCCGCGGGAACCGCGCTGGCCGACCGGTCGAACATGGCCTACTCGAGCGGGCTGGTGACCCGCGGGCGGGGCCGCGGGATCGTGGTGGCCACCGGTGCCGACACCGAGATCGGGCGCATCCACCGGCTGGTCGGCGAGGCCGAGGCGCTGGAGACGCCGCTGACCCGGAAGATCGGCCGGTTCAGCCGGGTGCTCACCGTGGCCATCCTGGGGCTCGCGGCGCTGACGTTCGGCCTCGGGACCACGCGCGGTGAACCGGCCGGCGAGATGCTCGCCGCCGCCGTCGCGCTGGCCGTCGGCGCGATCCCCGAGGGCCTGCCGGCCGTGGTCACGATCACCCTGGCCATCGGGGTGGCGCGGATGGCCTGCCGGCGAGCGATCATCCGCCGGCTGCCGGCCGTGGAGACCCTGGGCAGCACCACCGTGATCTGCACCGACAAGACCGGCACGCTGACGGCGAACGCGATGACGGTCACCACGATCGTGGCCGGCGCGCGGAGCTACGCGGTCACCGGCACCGGCTACGCGCCCGAGGGCCGGGTCCTGGCCGGGGGCGTCCCGGCCGGCGGGATCCCGGCCGACGGTGTCCCGGTCGACCTGGAGCAGCAGCCGGTGCTGCGGGAGTGCCTGGTCGCCGGGGCGCTGTGCAACGACACACGGCTGACCGGACCCACCGATCGGCGGGACGTCGCCGGTGACCCCACCGAGGCGGCGCTGCTGGTCGCGGCGGAGAAGGCCGGCCTGGACCCCGGCCGGCTCAGGCAGCAGCTGCCCCGGGTGGACGCGATGCCGTTCGACTCCGACCGCCGGTACATGGCCACGCTCCACCGGAATCCGTCCGGGCGGACGGTCGCCTACGTCAAGGGCGCGGTCGAGCGGCTGCTGGGCATGGCCGCCTGCGAGCTGCGCGACGACGGCACGACGGTCGCCGTGGACGCCGACGCGGTGCACGCCCGCGCCGACGAGCTGGCCGGGCGGGCGCTGCGGGTGCTGGCGACGGGCCGGGTCGAGCTCCCCCCGGGCACGACCGCGCTGTCCGAGCAGCTGCTCGACGGTCGGCTCACCCTGCTGGGCCTGCAGGCGATGCTCGACCCGCCGCGCCCCGCGGCGATCACCGCCGTCGCCGCCTGCCGGGACGCCGGCATCGAGGTCAAGATGATCACCGGCGACCACGCCGCCACCGCCCGCGCCATCGCCGAGCGCTTCGGCCTGGGCTCCGGCGGCGCCCCGGCCGTGGTCACCGGGCCGGAGCTGGCGGCCCACCCGGACGACGACCTGCCGCGGCTGGTGGCCGGGACGGCGGTGTTCGCCCGGGTCAGCCCGGAGCAGAAGCTGCGGCTGGTCCAGACCCTGCAGGCGCACGACCACGTGGTGGCGATGACCGGCGACGGCGTCAACGACGCCCCTGCGCTGCGCCGTGCCGACATCGGTGTGGCGATGGGCGCCGGCGGGACGGAGGTGGCGAAGGAGGCCGCCGACATGGTCCTGACCGACGACGACTTCGCCTCGATCGAGGCCGCCGTGGAAGAGGGCCGCGGCGTCTTCGACAACCTGCGAAAGTTCATCACCTTCGTGCTGCCCACCAGCATCGGCCAGGGCCTGGTGATCCTGGTGGCCGTGGCGCTGGCGACGACGCTGCCCGTCCTGCCCGTCCAGGTGCTCTGGGTGAACATGACCACCGCGGTCGCGCTCGGCCTCGTGCTCGCCTTCGAGCCGCTCGAGCCCGGCGTGATGCGCCGCCCGCCGGTACCGCCGTCACGCCCCCTGCTCACCCGGCGTCTCGCCGGGCGGATCGTGCTGGTCTCCGCGCTGATGCTGGTCGGCGCCTTCGCGCTCTTCGAGTGGACGCTCGACCAGGGCGAGGAGGTCGCGGTCGCCCGCACCGTCGCGGTCAACGTCTTCGTCGTCGTCCAGGTCGCCTACCTGCTCAACTGCCGGTCCCTGGACCGGCCGATGTGGCGGCTCGGCCTGCTGGGCAACCGCTGGGTCTCGGTGGGCCTGACGGCCATGCTGGGTCTCCAGCTGCTGTTCACCTACGCGCCGTGGATGAACCGGCTGTTCCACAGCGCGCCGATCCCGCCGCTGTGGTGGCTGGGGATCACCGGCGTCGGGGTGGTCGTCTTCCTGGTCGTCGAGGTCGAGAAGTGGCTGGGCCGCCGGCTACGCCCCCGGCCGGTGCCGCCCGCCGCGGCGCCACCGGACGGCAGGCGGGATGGCTGAGGACCGCGGGGCGGCGCGGTCCGGACGTGGCGCTGCCCGGTGTGGATCACGGTGCGAGCCGCCGATCGGTGGAGGCCCGTGGCCGCCGTCCCCGGCGAGCCGGCGAACGGCTCGGCGTCGTGCCCGTCGTCACCCTCGCCGCGGCCGACGGGTGCGCGGGCGGGGTGCCGGCTGACCGCCGGAGGGGAGTGAGGTGCCCGAGCACGCGTTCCACGTCGTCGCCGCTCTCCTCGCGGTCGCCGCGGTGGTCGCCGCCGGGGCGGTCAGGCTCCGCCAGCCGCTGATCATCGCGTTCATCGCCGTGGGGGTCCTGGTGGGCCCGGCCGGGCTCGGGTGGGTGGAGGGCAACGACCAGGTCGCCCTGCTGGCCGAGCTCGGCATCGCCCTGCTGCTGCTCCTCGTCGGGCTCAAGCTGGATCCGCAGCTGATCCGCACGACCGGACCGGTCGCCGTGGCCACCGGCCTGGGCCAGGTCGCGTTCACCTCGGCCGTGGGTTTCGGTCTGGCCCGGCTGGTCGGGCTGCCGGTGGTCCCGGCCCTCTACGCGGGCGTGGCCATGGCCTTCTCCAGCACGATCATCATCGTCAAGCTGCTGTCGGACAAACGGGAGATCGACCAGCTGCACGGCCGCATCGCGGTCGGCTTCCTCATCGTCCAGGACATCGTCGTCGTGATCGTCATGGTCACCCTGACCGCCGTGGGCACCGCCGGACGGGGTGACGACCTGGTCCCGGATCTGCTCGTGGTCCTCGGCCGCGGCGTGCTCTTCGTCGGCGGCATCCTCCTGGCCATGCGGTACGTGCTGCCGCGCGCCCTGGCCTGGCTGGCCCGCTCGAAAGAGCTGCTGCTGCTGTCCGCACTCGCGTGGGGCATCGCCCTGGCCGGCCTCGGGGACGCGCTGGGGTTCAGCATCGAGGTCGGCGCGTTCCTCGGCGGGATCTCCCTGGCCGCCACGCCCTACCGGGAGGCGATCGGCTCCCGGCTGATCGGCCTCCGGGACTTCCTGCTGCTGTTCTTCTTCATCGACCTCGGCTCACGGCTGGGCGTCGCGGAGGCGCTGGGCCGGATCGGCCCCGCCGTCGCCCTCTCGCTGCTGGTCCTCGTCGGCAACCCGCTGATCGTCCTGGTGATCATGGGGTTCATGGGCTACCGGAAGCGGACCAGCCTCCTCGCCGGGCTGACCGTGGCCCAGATCAGCGAGTTCTCCCTCGTCCTGGCGGCGCTCGGGCTGAGCCTCGGGCACATCACCGCGGACACCGTGGGGCTCGTCACCGCGGTCGGCGTCATCACCATCGCGCTCTCCACCTACATGATCCTCTACTCGGCAGCGCTCTACGCCCGGCTGGCGCCGCTCCTGTCGGTCTTCGAGCGGGCGCGGCCGCGGCACGCGGACGACAGCGGGGACGCCGCCGACAGCGGCGTCGACCTCGTCGTCGTCGGCGCCGGCCGCTACGGCGGCCGGCTCGTCCGGCAGCTGCTGGCCCGGGAGGCCCGCGTGCTCGTCGTCGACAGCGATCCGCAGGCCCTGGAGCGGGTCGGCAAGGACGGCGCGCAGACCCTCTACGGGGACGCTGAGGAGCCCGAGCTGGTCGACGCGCTGCCGCTGCGCGGCGCGTCGTGGGTGGTCAGCACCGTGCCCGACCGGTCGGTCAACCTGGCCCTCCTGCACGGTCTGGAGCAGGCCGGCTTCACCGGATCGGTCGCGCTGACCGCGCACAACGACCACGATGCCGACCGGCTCGAGGCCGCCGGTGTGGACGTCGTCCTGCGGCCTTTCCACGCGGCCGCCGACAGCGGTGCCGCCATCCTCCTCGAGGAGGCCGGGACGTGGGGCGCGGCGAGGTGACCGGCCGGGGATGACCGGCGGGCCGGTCCGCCGGTCCGGGGACACCCCGCGACGGCGACGGCCGCCCGGTGCAGGACCGGGCGGCCGTCGTCGTGCTGCGGGGGTGCCCGCCGTGTCGGCTCAGCCGACGTAGTTCACGTGCACGTGGTCGAAGTGGTTCGCGGTCACGCCACCGCGGTCGGCCATCGCCCGCCAGGCGCCACCGGGGGAGGTGATGATCCGCTGCTCCCAGATGACGTACTCGACACCCAGCTCGCCCCAGTGGTCGAGGTGGTACTGGGCGATGGCGTCGCCGAGGGCGTTGTCCCGCATGACCATGTAGTCGACGGCCAGCCCCGAGGGGTGGCCGTGCGGGTCGACCGCGCTGGCGCGGGTGCCGCCGAGCGTGATGGCGGCGGCGCCCGGGACGTTCGACACCACCGCGTTCGCGGCGGCCTGCGCCGGCGGCCGGATCGGGCCGGCGCTGTTGGTGATGCGCGCGACCGCCTCGACGGCCGCGGCGACCGGCGCCGGAGCCGGGGCCGCTGCGGCGACCGGAGCCGGAGCCGGCTCGGGGGCGGGCGCAGGGGCCGGCTCGGGAGCAGGGGCCGGCGCGGGCTCGGGGGCGTGCGCAGGGGCCGGCTCCGGGGCCGCCTCCGCCGCGGGCTCCGGTGCGGGCGCGGGCGCGGGCGCGGGCTCCGGCTCTGGGGCGGCCTCGGGTGCCGGGGCGGCGTCGGGGGCCGGAGCCGGCTCGGGGGCCGGCGGGACCGAGTCGCCCGCGGGGCCGTTGGTGCCCGGGACGGTCCCGACCGAACCGCTCAGGGTGAAGACCTGGCCGGGGAAGATCAGGTCCGGGTCGGCGCCGATCGCCGAGACGTTGCGGTGGTAGAGCTCCCGCCACGGCTGGTCGAAGTCGGCGGCGATGCGGGACACGGTGTCGCCGCGGACGACGGTGTAGGTGCCGTCCGGAGCCGCGTGCCGGCCGTAGCTCGCGGTGGTGTCCTCGTAGGTCTCGGGAGCCGAGGACGCCGAGCCGTGTGCGTGCTGCACGTGGGCGTCGGCGGCGCCGGACCAGTCGGGGACGGCGGGGGTGGCCTGCGCCGTGGCCGGCGAGCCGAAGACGCCGAGCCCGACGACGGTGGCGCCGGCGGCGAGGGGAGCGCGGGAGAGGGCCTTCTTGGTGCGGACGTAGCGGGGAGCGCGGTGCTTGGACACGGGGTGTGAGTTCTCCGATCACCGCCGGTGAGGTGAGCTGTCGGGTTCGGGCGATCGGTGCCCGGCCGCTGCGCGGCTTCACCCCGAGGCGCGGATGCGCCGTGGAGACCTGGGTCCCCCACCCCTGCCCTGGGAGGAGTGGATGACGACCGGTGGGCAGGGTTGGGCGGACCGGTCGCCGCGTTCACTGTGCGGAACGCTGCCAAGACGCTACGTATGGAGATGTCAGTTGTCGTCGTGACGCAGATCATGCTCGGCGTCCGCACTGCTCGTACCGGCGTGTCCAGGGGCCGTGACGAAACCCACCCGACCCCTACGGCCGGTTTCCCGACCGATCCGGTCGGCATCCGCCTACCGTGGACACGTGGCACGACCGTTCCGGCAGCAGGTGGACGAGGGCATCCTCGACCGCGCCGCCGGGCTGTTCGCCCGTCGCGGGTTCGCGAAGACGTCGGTCCAGGACATCGCGGTCGCCGTCGGCCTGTCCAAGGCCGGTCTGCTGCACCACTACCCGAGCAAGGACGCCCTCTACGAGGCCGTGCTGGCGCACGCCGAGGGGATGGGGCGGCGAGTCGTGAGCGCGGTGGCGGAGCTGCCGCCGGGCCGCGAGCGCGACCTGCGGGCCCTCGAGATCCTCGTGGACGTCGCCCTCGCCCACCCGGGCATCGTCGCCCTGATGCTCGGACCGGCCACCGATCCCGGGCCCGCGACCGAGGAGCCGGCGGCGGCGGGCACCGAGGTGCTGCGCGCCTTCGGCGTGGAGCAGGAGACGGCCGAGGCCGAGCGGCTCGTCCGGGTCGTCGGCGCCCTGTCCGCGCTCGCCGTCCTCACCCTCGCCGCGCACTCCGCGGGCACGACCACCGAGTGGCGGCGGCACATCGTCGCCACCTGCTCCGACGCGCTGGGCCACCGCCGCCCCGGCGCGCCGCCCCCCGATCCCCACCAGGTGGAGGCCTGATCCCGCATGGCTGTCCTGCTGTCCCGACTCGGGGCCTTCGCGTACCGGCGCCGGCTGCCCGTCGTGCTCGTCTGGCTGGTGGTCCTCGTGGGCGGGGGCGTCGGCGCCGTCACCCTGTCCGGGGAGACCGACAACAGCTTCTCGATCCCGGGGCAGGAGTCGACCAACGCGCTCGAGCGGATCGCCGAGGAGTTCCCCGACGGTCCCTCCGGGGCCACGGCGCGGGTCGTCTTCGCCTCGCCCGAAGGCGGGGTGATCGACGTCCCGGCGGTGCAGGCCCTGGTCGCCGACCTCGGGCAGCTGCCCGGCGTCGTGGGGGCCAGCGACCCGTTCGACCCGGCCAACCCCGGCGTGAACTCGGCCCAGCCGACGATCGCCTACAGCACCGTCGCCTACGACGCCGCGCCCGGCGAGGTGACCCCGGAGCAGCAGGACGCGCTGCTCGCCGCGGTCGAGGACGCCGGCAGCGGCATCCTGACCGTCGAGGTCGGCGGCGAGGCGGTGCAGGAGCCGCCGCACGTCGGCGGTCCCGCGGAGGTGGTCGGCGTCGTCGTCGCCCTGGTCGTCCTGGCGGTGACCTTCGGCTCGCTGCTCGTCGCCGGGTTGAACCTGCTCACCGCGGTGGTCGGCGTCGGGATCGGCGTCGCCGGCATCACGATCGCCACCGGCGTCACCGAGCTCTCCTCGACCACGCCGATCCTGGCGGCGATGCTCGGCCTGGCCGTCGGCATCGACTACGCGCTGTTCATCATCACGCGGCACCGGCAGGAGCTGCGCCGCGGCGCCGACGTGCCCACGGCCGTGGCCACCGCGGTCGGCACGGCCGGATCGGCCGTGGTCACCGCCGGCCTCACCGTCGTGATCGCGCTGGCCGGGCTGTCCGTCGTCGGCATCCCCTTCCTCACCCAGATGGGCATCGCCGCGGCGCTGACGATCGTCGTCGCCGTCCTCGTCGCGCTCACCCTGGTGCCGGCCGTGCTGGGCTTCCTCGGACCGCGGGCGCTGCCGCGCCGGCAGCGCGCCTCGGCCGGCGGGGACGGGGCCGGCCGGCCGGCGCGGCGGGGCGGTCTGCTCTCCGGCTGGATCGCCACGGTGACCCACCGGCGGGTCCTGGCGCTCGTCGCGACCGTGCTCGCGCTCGGCGCCATCGCGATCCCCTTCGGCTCCATGCAGACCACGCTGGTGCAGGAGCCGCCGGAGGGCACGACCGCCCAGCGGGCCCAGGAGCTGCTCGTCGAGGGCTTCGGAGCCGGCTTCACCGGCCCGCTCGTCGTCCTCTTCGAGGGCGAGGACGCCGCGGCGGCGCGCGACGAGGCCCTGGGCGTGGTCGCCGGCACCGACGACGTCGCCCGGGTCGTGCCCGGCCAGGCGACGCCCGACGGCACCGCGGCGACGCTGAACGTGATCCCGGAGTCCGGACCGTCCGACCCGGCCACCGAGCAGCTCGTCGCCGACCTGCGCGGCGAGCTCGGGGACCTCGACGCGGTCGAGGTGTCGGTGACCGGTCAGACGGCCGTGAGCGTGGACGTCGCCCAGGCCCTGGACGACGCGCTGCCGGTCTACCTCGTGCTGGTCGTGGGCCTGGCGCTGGTGCTGCTCGTGCTGGTCTTCCGCTCGGTGCTGGTACCGGTGATCGGCGTCCTGGGCTTCCTGCTCACCGTCGGGGCCTCGCTCGGTGCGACCGTCGCGGTGTTCCAGTGGGGGTGGCTGGCCGACCTGGTGAACCTGGACGACACCGGCCCGCTGATCAGCCTCGCCCCGATCCTGGTGATCGGGATCCTGTTCGGCCTGGCGATGGACTACCAGATCTTCCTGGTCTCGCGGATGCACGAGGCGCACAGCCACGGCGCCGATCCGCTGACGGCGGTCCGCACCGGCTTCCGGCAGGCCGCCCCGGTCGTCGTCGCCGCCGCGCTGATCATGTTCTCGGTCTTCGCCGGCTTCGTGCCGGCCGGCGAGCCGACGATCAAGATGATCGCGTTCGCCCTGGCCATGGGCATCCTGTTCGACGCCTTCGTGGTCCGCATGGTGCTGGTGCCGGCCGCGCTGGCCCTGCTCGGCCACCGGGCCTGGTGGCTGCCGCGCTGGCTGGGCCGGCTGCCGCACCTCGACGTCGAGGGCGCGGCGCTGCAGCGGCGCGACGCGGCCGAGCACGAGCCGGTCGGCGCCGGAGCGCGCTGAGCCGGCGACGGCGCCGGCGCCGGGACCGCCCGGACGCCGGCGCTGTCAGCCGAGCAGGTGGGTGACGGCGGACAGCCGCTGGTCGCCGGCCATCGCGGCCAGCCACCGCGACCACCCCGGCCGCGCCCGCATCGCCTCCAGCGCCTGCCGGGCGGCGGCCGCGTCGCCGCGGCGAGAGGCGGCCAGCGCGGCGTAGAGGTCGCGGGCCCCCTCGGGGGCGAACACGGCCAGGGTGTCGTAGTCGCGCTCGGCGTAGGCGCCCTGCAGGGAGCGCAGCACCCGCAGCTGGGCCACCGGGTCACCGGAGTCGTCCACCCGCAGGTCGACGCGCACCCCGTCGTCCTCCTCGGTCGCCGGCTCCCCGCCGACCACCAGCAGTGCCGCCGACTGCCGACCACGGAGATCCCCGCCGGCGTCCTGCCCGGCGCAGAGCGCCGCCAGCAGCCGGTCGGCCAGTGCGCCGGCGGTGACGGTGAAGGCGTGCAGCATCGCCGGCAGCACGTCGTCGGAGGCGAGCATGTTGCCCTGCACACTGACCGCCTCGGCGACGACGTGCCCGCTCACCGGGAAGGCGCCGGGCCCGGTGTCGGCGGCGATCGCGCCGCCGGCGGACAGCACGGCCAGCTGCCGGTCGGCGTCCTCGGCGGCGTGCGCCGCACGCCGCACCAGGTCGGCCGGGAGCGTGCCCTCGGCCAGCCCGTCGAGCAGCACGCCCCCGAGGCCGCGCGGGCTGCGCGCCTGGACGGCGACCACGCCGACGCCCGGCCGGGCGCGGGGCACGGCCCGGCCGACGGCGAGGATGCAGGAGGAGACGGCGATGCCGAGCTCGCCGGTCGCCGGGTCGCGGGCGACGATCGAGAAGGTCACCGGGGCGGCCGTACGGGCTGCGGAGCGGTCAGGCGGTGGCCGGCAGCGACATCTCGCGGACGTCGTCGGCGACGGCCAGCGGGGCGCCGGTGGCCGCGACGACCTCGTCGGCGGTGACGCCGGGAGCGGTCTCGCGGAGCACGAACCCGCTCGGGGTGACGTCGACGACGGCGAGGTCGGTGATCACCCGGTCGACGCAGGCCTTGCCGGTGAGCGGCAGGGTGCACTCCTCGACCAGCTTCGGGGACCCGTCGCGGGCCACGTGCTCCATCATGATGATCACCTGGCGGGCGCCGTGGACGAGGTCCATCGCGCCGCCCATGCCGTTGACCATCTTGCCGGGGATGAGCCAGTTGGCCAGGTCGCCGCGGGGGTTGACCTGCATCGCGCCGAGGACGGCGACGTCGAGGTGCTGGCCGCGGATCATCCCGAAGCTCGTCGAGGAGTCGAAGAAGCTGGCGCCGGGCAGGATCGTGACGGTCTCCTTGCCGGCGTTGATCAGGTCCGGGTCCTCGTCGCCCTCGAAGGGGTAGGGCCCGACGCCGAGGACGCCGTTCTCCGAGTGCAGCACCACGTGCACGCCGTCGGGCACGTAGTTGGGCACCAGGGTGGGCATGCCGATGCCCAGGTTGACGTAGGCGCCGTCGGTGAGCTCCTGGGCCACCCGGGCGGCCAGCTGCTCGCGGGTGAGTGTCATGTCAGATCCCCTGGCTGCGCGGTCGGGTGGTGCGCTTCTCGATGCCCTTGCCGTCGGTGCCCACCTCGACCACCCGGTCGACGAACACGCCGGGCAGGTGGACGTGCTCGGGGCGGATCTCGCCGGGCTCGACGAGCTGCTCGACCTCCGCGACGGTGATCCGCCCGGCCATCCCGGCCAGCGGGTTGAAGTTCGCCGCGGACTCGTGGAACACCAGGTTGCCGTGCCGGTCGCCGACGGCGGCGCGGACCAGCCCGAAGTCGGCGGTCAGCGCGGTCTCCAGCACGAACTGCCGGCCGTCGAACTCCCGCACCTCCTTCGGCGCGGAGGTGGCGACGACGTTGCCCTCGGCGTCGTAGCGCACCGGGATCCCGCCGTCGGCCACCATCGTGCCCACGCCGGTCGGGGTGTAGAAGGCCGGGATGCCGACGCCGCCGGCGCGCAGCCGCTCGGCCAGCGACCCCTGCGGGGTGAGCTCGACCTCGAGCTGGCCGGACAGGTACAGCCGGGCCAGCTCCTTGTTGCCGCCGACGAACGAGCTGATCGTCCTGCGGATCCGGCCGGCGTACAGCAGCACGCCGAGGGCCTGGTCGTCGACGCCGCAGTTGTTGGAGATGGTGGTCAGGTCCCGGACCCCGGACTCCAGCAGGGCGTCGATCAGCTTGATCGGGACGCCGCACAGCCCGAAACCGCCGACGGCCAGGGTCGCGCCGTCGCCGACGTCCGCCACGGCCTCGCGCGCGGAGGCCACCACCTTGTCCATGCGCCGATCCACCGTCCGTCCGGGCGGCCGTCCGGCTCCCGCGTCAGGCGGGGCGGCCCAGCTCGCGGATGCCCTCGATCTTGGTGCCGAGCGTAGCCGTGACGTGTTCGTCGGCGGCCCGCCGGGGCAGCCGCGAGAGGTCGGGCGCGGTGACGAGCACGAGCGAGGCGCCGGCGACCAGCGGGGCCAGCAACCAGGCGACGGGGCCGGCCTCGGCGGCGGTCCGCGCGTCGACGAGCACCCGGTCGCCCTCGGCCAGTCCCAGCCGGCCGGCCAGCTCGGTGGCGGTCTCGACCAGGCCGCCCAGCGTCAGCTCCAGCCCGCCGGCCGCCAGCCCGGGCGCGGCGGGGTCGGGCTGCTGCCAGGGGGTGAACGTGTCGCCGTGGGTGCGCACCTCGACGGCGTAGTCCCGGGCCGGGCCGGTGTAGCCGGCCATGCCGGTCCCGAGCGGGTGCAGCGACAGCCCGACGAGCTCGGGGAGGTCGAGCTCCTCCAGCGGCGGCAGCCGGCCCTCGTCGGCGAGCACCACGTCGGCACCGGCCAGCGCGCCGTCGTCCTCGGCGGCGGTCTCCACCACGGTCGCGCCGCAGCTCCACGTGGCCAGGAGCACCGCGGCCGTCTGCCAGTGCGCCGGCAGCACCACGGCGACGCGGCTGCCCGGGCCGACGTCGAACTCCTCCTGCAGCAGGTTGGCGGTCTTCGCCACCCAGTTGGCGAACGTCGCCGCCGACAGCTCCACGCGGGAGGCCGCCACGTCGTCGTAGTGGGTCAGCAGAGGGGCCGCCGCGGCGCGGCGGAGCGCTGCCCGGAGGACGTCGGACGGGGTGGAGGGCCGCGTGGTGCGCACGTGACGAGAGTGCCCTGTGACGGGGCGGTTCGCCCCGCGCGTCACCGGCTCGGAGGTCACGGCGCGGTTACAGTTCTCGCGATGACCGCGACTGCCGACGGCGCCGGGTCCGGGCTCCTCCGCCTGGACCACGCGCTGCTCCGATCCACCCGGCGGACGCTGGGCTCGACCCCTGCGGTCCCGGTGGCCCAGGGCCTCTCGCACTTCGGCGAGCACGCGCTCGGCTGGGTCGCCCTGGGCGCGGCCGGCTGGCTGTCCGGCCGCCGCCGCGAGGAGTGGCTGGCCGGCACCGCGGGCGTCCTGGCGGCGCACGCCGCCGGGGTGGTCGTCAAGCGCGTCGTGCGGCGGGTGCGCCCGGCGCTGGAGGACGTGCCGGCCCTGGTGGCGACGCCGAGCCGGCTGTCCTTCCCCAGCGCGCACAGCTGCTCGACCGCCGCGGCCGCCGTGGGCTTCGGCCCCATGGTCGGCCGCCTCCCCATGGCCGGCGTGACGGGTCTGATGCTCGTCTCGCGGGTGCTCCTGGGGGTGCACTACCCGTCCGACGTCGTCTCGGGAGCGGCGCTGGGGGCCGGCACGGCCACCCTCGTCCGGCGGCGCCTGACCCGGTTCGAAGGTAGGAAGGCATGACCGTGACGATCTCCCAGCCCGGCCCCCCGGGACCCGCCTCGCCGGATGCCGCCACCGCCCCGGCGGCCGGCGCCCCGGCGCCGGCCGGCCCGCCCGCAGCCCCGCCGCTGGCCCCGCGCCTGCCCGGTTGGCGCGGCACCTTCGCCTGGGGCGTCATCCGCTCGTGGCGGCCCCGCCAGTGGGCGAAGAACGTCCTGGTCCTCGCCGCACCTCTGGCCGCCGGGAAGGTCTTCGACCTCGACGTGCTCGGCCCCACCGCGGTGGCCTTCCTGCTGTTCTGCGTCGCGGCCTCGGGCGTCTACCTCGTCAACGACACGATCGACGTCGAGGAGGACCGCCGGCACCCGCGCAAGCGGTTCCGGCCGATCGCGGCGGGCGTGGTGCCCAAGGGCCTGGCCCTGGCCATGGCGGTGCTGTTCTTCGCCGTCGCGCTCGTCGTCGCGGTGCTGCTCACCCGCCCGGCGCTGGCCTGGGTGCTGGGCAGCTACGTGGTGATCCAGCTCGGCTACTGCATGTTCCTCAAGAACCAGCCGGTCATCGACCTCGCGGTCGTCGCCTCCGGCTTCCTGCTGCGCGGCATCGCCGGCGGTGTGGCCGCCGGGCTCGAGCTGTCGCAGTGGTTCCTGCTCGTCGCCGCGTTCGGCTCGCTGTTCATGGTGGCCGGCAAGCGCTACTCCGAGCTGGTGCTGATCGGTGACGCCGCGGCCACCCGCAAGACGCTGCAGGAGTACTCCGCCAGCTACCTGCGCTTCGTCTGGAGCCTGTCGGCCGCGGTCACGCTGACCGCCTACAGCCTGTGGGCCTTCGAGATGGGGGAGACCCAGGAGGGTGCCCCCTGGTCGCTGATCTCCATCGCCCCGTTCGTGCTGGCGATCCTGCTGTACGCCCGCGACGTCGACAAGGGCGAGGCCGGGGCGCCGGAGGACATCGTCCTGGGCGACCGCGTGCTGCTGGCCCTCGGCGTCCTGTGGGCCGCGACCATGGCGCTGGGTGTCTACGGTGTCTGAGGAAGGACCCCGTTCCCCCCACCGCTCGCAAGCTCGCGGCGGGACCCTGAACGGGGCCGGGCGGAGCCCTGAGACTCTCACCGGCTGGGGGCGCACCGCGGCCACCCCCGCCCTGGTCGACCGCGTCGCCGACGAGGCC
This sequence comes from Trujillonella humicola, assembly GCF_046233715.1. Classification (NCBI taxonomy): domain Bacteria; kingdom Bacillati; phylum Actinomycetota; class Actinomycetes; order Geodermatophilales; family Geodermatophilaceae; genus Trujillonella; species Trujillonella humicola. The sequence goes on from NZ_JBJNRJ010000016.1 coordinate 57,963, forward strand.
GACGCCCGCAAGGTGCTCGCCGAGGCCCGCGCCGAGGCGCAGGGCCGGGGGGTCGTCGCCCGCGGCCTGGCCCGCAGCTACGGCGACGCCGCGCAGAACGCCGGTGGCCGCGTGCTGGACATGACCGGCTCGGACCGCGTGCTGGACGTCGACATCGCGACCGCGGAGGTCGAGGTGGAGGCGGGTATCTCCCTCGACCGCCTGATGAACCTCTTCGTCCCGCTGGGCATGTTCGTGCCGGTCACCGCCGGCACCCGGTACGTGACCGTGGGCGGGGCCATCGCCGCCGACATCCACGGCAAGAACCACCACGTGGCCGGCAGCTTCTCCCAGCACGTGCGCTGGCTGGACCTGCTCACCGCCGACGGCCAGGTCCGCCGGGTGGGGCCGGAGACCGACCCCGACCTGTTCTGGGCCACCGCCGGCGGCATGGGCCTCACCGGCGTGATCCTGCGGGCCCGGGTGCGGATGAAGCCGATCGAGACCTCCCGATGCCTGGTCGACACCGACCGCACTCCGGACCTCGACGCGTTGATGACGCTGCTCGCCGAGACCGACCACCTCTACGACTACTCGGTGGCCTGGATCGACTGCGTGGCCAAGGGCGCCCGGATGGGGCGCTCGGTCCTCACCCGGGGCCGGTTCGCCCGGCGCGACGAGCTCCCCGCCCGCAGGCGGGCCGACCCGCTGCGGTACGCCGGCTCGGTCAAGCTCTCGGTGCCCGACGTCTTCCCGCCCGGGCTGCTCAACCTCGCCACCGTGTCGGCGTTCAACGAGCTCTGGTACCGCAAGGCGCCCGCGCGCAAGCGCGACCAGCTGCAGAGCATCCCCACGTTCTTCCACCCGCTGGACGGGGTGGGCGCCTGGAACCGCATCTACGGCCCCCGCGGCTTCGTGCAGTACCAGGTCACCGTGCCGTTCGGGCACGAGGAGACGATGCGCCGGGTGCTCGAGCGCATCGCCACCTCGGGCCACGCCTCCTTCCTCGCCGTGCTCAAGCGCTTCGGCGAGGGCAACCCGGGCATGCTGTCCTACCCGTCGCCGGGGTGGACCCTCGCGCTGGACATCCCCGTCGTCGGCGGTCTGGCACGGCTGCTGGACGAGCTCGACGAGCAGGTGGTCGAGGTGGGTGGGCGCACCTACCTGGCCAAGGACTCGCGGGTCCGCCCGGAGGTCTTCGCGCGCATGTACCCGCGCCTGGAGGAGTTCCGCGCGGTGCGCCGTCGCGTGGACCCCGACGGCGTCTTCACCTCCGACCTGGCCCGGCGACTGGAACTGTGAGGCCCACCCCGTGATCGACGCGCTCGGCTCTGTCGGCTCCCTGCTGCTCGTGGGGGGGACGTCGGACATCGCCGTCGCCACCGCCCGCCGCTACCTGCGGGAGCGGCCGCTGCGGATCGTCCTCGCCGCCCGCGACAGCGCCCGGCGCACGGCGGTGGCCGAGGAGCTGCGCGCCGCCGGGGCGACCGTCGAGGTCGTCGACTTCGACGCCGAGGACCCGAAGTCCCCCGAGCGGATGGTCGCCGAGGCCACGGCCGGTGGGGACGTCGACGTGGCGGTGGTCGCCTTCGGCGCGCTGGGCGACCAGGAGCAGCTGGCCTCCGACCCCGACGCCGTCGCCGCCCTGGCCCGCGTCAACTACGTGGCGCCGGTCGTCGTGGGCACCGTGCTGGCCCAGCGGATGCGGGCCCAGGGCCACGGCGTGATCGTCGCCCTGTCGTCCGTGGCGGGGGAGCGGGCCCGGGCCTCCAACTACGCCTACGGCTCCACCAAGGCCGGGATGGACGCGTTCTTCAGCGGCCTGTCCGACTCGCTGGCCGGCACCGGCGTGTCCGTGCTGGTGGTCCGCCCCGGCTTCGTCCGCTCGAAGATGACCGAGGGCCTGCCCGAGGCCCCGCTCGCCACGACGCCCGAGGCGGTGGCCGAGGCCATCGTCACCGGCGTCCGGACGGGCCGGCACACGGTGTGGGTGCCCGGTGCGATGCGCTGGGTCATGAGCGGCCTCCGGCACACGCCCCGGCGGCTGTTCCGCAGGCTCCCGCTGTGACCCGGGCGTGGCGGTGGACCACCGACGTCGTCCGCCGGGAGGTCCACGGGTCGTCGGTGATCGACCGTGCGCTGTGGATGGCCGTCGTCGCGGTGGCGGCGGTCCGCCTGTGGCAGGCGATCCCCTTCGGCGGCGACTTGCGGATCATCTGGTTCGCCGGCCGCCACCTGCTCGACGGCGAGCCCGTCTTCGCCGATCCGTACTTCATCTACCTGCCCAGCTCGGCGCTGTTCGCGGCACCCTTCGGCCTGCTCCCCGAGGACGTCGGGGTGGGGGTGGGAGCCGTGCTCGGCTGCCTGGCCGTCATCGCGTTCGCCTGGGCCTGCGTGCGGCTGCTCGCGGCTCCGGCGCCGCAGTGGCTCGCCCCCGCCGTCGCCCTCGCCGTCCTGGTCAGCCACGCGGGTGGCGACCTCATCACGGTGGCCAACAGCGAGTTCGTGACGCTGGCGATGCTCCCGTTCATCCTCCTGGCGGCCGCGCGGGGGCGGTGGCTGCTGTTCGGCGTGCTGCTCGGCGTGAGCATCGCGGTGAAGCCCTTCCTGCTCGCGCTCCTGGCGCTCCCGCTGCTGGCCGGCCGCTTCCGGGCGCTGGGCGTCGCGATCGCCGTCCCGGTGGCGGTGTCGCTGCTCGCGCTCCCGTTCGTCGCCGACCCGGGCGCCTTCTTCACCACCACCATCCCGAACCTGCTCCGGGGGCAGGAGGCGCTGAACAACACGGCCAACGCCTCCCTGGCCAACCTGCTGGAGTACGTGGGTGTGCCGGAGCGGCTCGCCCTGCTGCTGCGCCTGCTGCTCCTGGCCACCGGGCTGACCGCCGCGTTCCTGCGCTGGCGCCGCCCCGGCGGCGACCCGGTGGTCCGGGTGGTCGAGGTGGGCACCCTGCTGCTGCTCGCCAGCAGCCTGGCGTCCTCGGTCGTCTGGTCGCACTACTCGCTGCTGGCGCTGCCGGTGTTCGTGATCGCCGGGCGGGCGGGATCGGTGACCGGCCGCACCGCGGTGCTGTGGCCGCTCCTGCTGCCGGTGTTCGCCCTGGGCTACCCGGCCTCGATGCCCGGCGTCTGGGGCACGGTCATGGTCCGCGTGGGCGTCGCCCTGGTGCTGATCCTGCTGGTGCTCTCCCTCCGCGCGGCCCTCTCCCGGCCGGCGGCTGACGCACCGGCAGCCGCCGCACGGACGACGGTCGCCGGTCGGACCGGCGGCACGGAAGCGCACCGCACCGCGGAGCGCGGCCCCGCGGGGAACACCGCAGGCCGCCGCCCCGTCCGGGCGGAGTGAGCACCCCGCAGCACCCCACCCCGCGGCACCGCACCCGCAGCAGCGCCCCCCTGCGTCAGCGGATGCAGCTCGTGTCGTCGGCGGTGCGCAGGTCCTCGCCGACCACCTCGTCGCCCGCCGGCTGGGGGGTGGTCGGGCTGCCGATGCCGGTGAAGTCGGAGCCGAGGACCAGCTGCACCGTGCCCGGGTCGAGCGTGTCGTCGAGCTGCACGAGCGCGCCGGGTACCTGCGCCGCGACGGTGGCGGCCGGCGCCTCGTCGCCGGAGGCATGCCGGACCATCGTCTGCGCGTAGTCGCTGCGGTCGGCGTTGCCGGCCCCGGCGAGCACGAAGCCCGCCGCCTCGAGCGCCGCGCCGGCCTCGGCCGCGACGCCGGGGACGCCCGAGCCGTTGAGCACCTCGACCGCCACGGTCGCGGGGTCCACCGTCGCCGGGGGCCCGGCCGGCTCCGGCGCGGGTCCCCCGGGCTCGGCCGACAGCTGGGCGAAGAAGCGGTGCAGCGTCTCCTCGTCCTCCAGCCGGATGATCGAGCCGACGCCGTCCAGCCGCTCGTCGCCGACGTAGGGGACCGTCTGGAAGGTGATGCTGCCCAGTGCCACCGACTGCATCTGCTGGGCCAGCGCGAACAGGTCCAGGTCCCGGTCCACGGTCAGCGCCCGGGAGACGGCCTCGACCAGTTCCCGCTGCTTGCCGGGGTCGAGCAGCACGTCGCTGGACAGGATGTTGCGCAGGACGCCGGCGATGAACACCTGCTGCCGGACGATGCGGTCGTAGTCCCCCCGGCCCTGGTCGCCCAGGTTGTGCCGCTGCCGGACGAAGGCCAGCGCGTCGGCGCCGGAGATGGTCTGCCGGCCGGCGGGGAAGTAGGCGCCGGAGTACTCCCGGTCGTCGACGGCGGCGCAGAGGTTGACCTCGACGCCGCCGACGACGCTGGTCAGCTCGAAGAAGCCGAGCAGGTCGACCTCGGCGTAGTGGTCGATGCGCTGCCCGGTCAGGTCGCTGATCGTCTGCACCAGCAGCTGGGCGCCGCCGGCCTGCTTGTCGGCCTCGGGGGCGGCGTCGTCCACCGCGCCGTAGCCCAGGGCGTAGGCGGCGTTCAGCTTGTGGGGTCCGTGTCCGGGGACCTCGACGTAGGAGTCGCGGGGGAACGAGACGAAGGAGGCGGCCGACCCGTCGGCCGGCAGGTGGACCAGGATCATCGTGTCGGTGTTGAGCCCGGAGTCCGTTCCCGCGCTCAGCTCGCGCAGCTGCTCCTCGGTGAGGTCGGCCCGGCTGTCGCTGCCCACCAGCAGGAGGTTGAGCGCCTCCGGTGCCCCGCCGGTGTCGGAGTTGCCGCTGTCGGGGATGGCGTCGGTGCGGTTGACCGTCGCCTCGGCGACCTGGCCGAGGTACCAGCTCCAGCCGGTGGTGGCCAGCAGGAGGAGGGACAGCACACCGGCCAGGACCCGGGCCACGACCGCGACCCGCCGGCCCCGCGGGGTCCCGGTGCCGGCCGGCCGGGGACTCCCGGCCGAGCGCCCCAGCCGCGGGTCCAGGTGCGCGGGCAGCCGCCGCCCGCCGGGCGGTCCGGGCTCGCTCGCGCCCACGGCGTCCTCCCCCTCGGCCGGGCCCCTCGGTGGAGAGGGGCGGCTGGCGAGGGTAGGACGTCGCGGCCGGTCGCGGGGGCGATCCGCCCGTGGCCCTCCTGCAGGGGCCCGCCGCGAACTCGTCAGTGGCGGGGGGCAGGAGGGTCCTTCGTCAGTTGATGCAGCTGGTGTCCTGCGCCGTGCGCAGGTCGACGCCGGCCACCTCGCCCGGCGCGGGCGGCACCGTGGTGGGGACGCCGACGCCGTTGAAGTCCGCGCCGAGGACCAGCTGCACGGTGCCCGCGGTCAGCGTGTCGTCGGCCTCGACCAGGGCGCCGGGCACCTGCGCGGCGACCGTGGCCGCCAGCGCCTCGTCGCCGGGGGCGTGCCGGACGACGCTCTGCTCGTAGTCCGCCGAGTCGGCGTTCCCGGTGCCGGCGACGGCGAACCCGGCCGCGCCGAGGGCGGTGGCGGCCTCGGCGGCCAGCCCCCGGACCCCGGAGCCGTTGAGGACCTCGACGGTCACGGTGGACGGGTCGACGGTCACCGGGGCCTCGACGGGTGCCTCGGCCGGCGGCTGCGGGTCGGCGGACAGCTGCGCGAAGAACGTGTGCAGCGTGTCCTGGTCCTCGAGCCGGATGATCGACCGGCCCTGCTCGTCGCGGTCGTCGCCGACGTAGGGGACGGTCTGGAACTCGATGCTGCCCTCGGTCACCGACTGCATCTGCGCGGCCAGGGAGAACAGGTCCAGGTCCCGGTCCACGGTCAGCGCCTGCGACGCCGCCTCCACCAGCTGCCGCTGCTTGCCCAGGTCGAGCAGGACGTCCTCGGACAGCATCTTGCGCAGCACGCCGGCGATGAAGACCTGCTGGCGGATGATCCGGTCGTAGTCGCCACGGGGCAGCCCGTGCCGCTGCCGCACGAAGCGCAGCGCGTCGGCGCCGGAGATGACCTGCGGCCCGGCGGCGAAGACGGCGCCGGAGTAGGCGCGGTCGTCGACGGCCTCGCACAGGTTGACCTCGACGCCGCCGACGACGGTGCTGAGCTGGAAGAAGCCCAGCAGGTCGACCTCGGCGTAGTGGTCGATCCGGAGGCCGGTCAGCTCGCTGATCGTCTGCACGAGCAGCTGGGCGCCCCCGGCCTGCCGGTCGGCCTCGGGCATGCTCGCGTCGACGGCGTTGTGGCCGTAGGCGTAGGCCGCGTTGAGCTTGTCCCAGCCGTACCCGGGGATCTGCACGTAGGAGTCGCGCGGGAAGGACACGAACGACGCCGCCGACCCGTCGGCCGGGACGTGCACCAGGATCACCGTGTCGGTGTTGAGCCCGGAGTCCGCGCCGGCGTTGAGCTCGCGCAGCTGCTCCTCGGTGAGGTCGGCCCGGCTGTCGCTGCCGACCAGCAGCAGGTTCATCGCCTCGCCGGCGTTGCCCGAGCCCTCGTTGCCGGTGCTGGGGATGGCGTCGGTGCGGTTGACCGACGCCTCGGCGACCTCGCCGAGGTACCAGCTCCACCCGGTGCTGGCCAGCAGGACGCACGAGAGCAGCCCGGCCAGGACGCGGGTGGCGACGGCGGCCCGCCGGGCGCGACCCCGCCCGCCCGGGCGGGCGGGGTCGGTCCGCACCGGGGAGCCCGCACGTGCCGGGGCCTCGGCGCGCCCGGCCCCGGCGGTGCGGCCCGACCCGGGCCGTCCCAGGCGCGGGTCGAGGCGGGCCGGCAGCTGCCGGTCGCCGGACTCCCCGGGCGGGCCGGGCTTCTTCGGGCTCACGGAGGTCGTCCTTCCCTGTCGGGCCACCCCACGGGCGGATCGCCGGGCGTGCCCGGTGTGGGGACCCCTCCGTCACCTGCCGCGGCCGGGCTCGGCCGGCACGGGTGCCCGGGAGGTGCCCCCAGGCTAGGTGCGGGCCCGGCAGGCGCGGGGAGGCGCGGGCCCGACACGGGACGGTTGGGACGGACGGTGCGCCCGGGGACGGCGGGCGACCCTCCGCCCGCCCCGGACCACCGGGCCGGGCCCGTCCGGGGTCGCCGTCAGCCCAGTCCCGCCCGCGGCACGTGCCGGGTGAACAGGTGGTCGACGAAGGCGCGGAACGCGCCGGCGCCCCCGGCGGCGGGCACGACGACGTCGGCGGCGTCGCGGGCCTCGGGCCGGGCGTCGGCCGGCGCACCGGCGACGCCCGCGGCCACCATCGCCGGGACGTCGTGGACGTCGTCGCCGAGGAAGGCGATCTGGCCGAGCGGGACCCCGTGCCGCTCGGAGAGGGCGACCAGGTCGGCGAGCTTGTCCGTGGAGCCGAGGACGACGTCGTCGGCGCGCAGCTTCCGGGCCCGCTCGGCGACGCTCTCGTGCCGCTCGGAGGTGAGCAGCGCGGTGCGGACCCCCGCCTCCCGGAGCAGCTGGAAGCCCTTGCCGTCGCGGGCGGAGAACGTCTTGGTCTCCGTCTCGATCGTGCCGTAGGTCAGCCCGTTGTCGGTCAGGACGCCGTCGACGTCGGCGACGACGAGCCGGACCGGGCCGGGCACGACCTTGGCCGGCCGCACGCGGAGGGCGCGCAGCAGGCCGTCGACCACCAGCAGGTCGGTGGGGGAGTCGATCTCCACGGCGTCGGCCTCGCCGGTCTCCACCAGGCCGATGCGGCCGCTGATCCGCACGCCGCTGCCGAGCAGGCGCTGCGCCGAGGTGGCGTAGGCGGCGCCGGTCTCCACCAGGGAGCCGTTCCAGTCCTGCCGCCGGGGGCGGGCGGCGGGGTCGTAGTCCAGGGCCCTGCCGGAGTCGCCGTCCTCGGCCCAGTGGAACTGGTGCCGGCGGACGACGGTGAGCGCGCTGTCGTGCGTGGCCAGGCGCGCGGCGACCTCGTCCAGGACGGCGCCGGTCAGCAGCGGGCTGGTCGCCTGGACCAGCGCGACGTCGCCGGTCACACCGAGGTGGCGGACGGCCTCGACCAGGGCGGACTCGCTGGTGGCGGTGTCGGTCGCCGTCTGCGCGGACCGCTCGTGCACCACCACGCGGGACCCGCCGTACAGCCGCGCGACGGCGCCGATGGCGGGGGAGTCGGTGGAGACCACGACCCGGTCCACCGACTCCGCGCCCGCCGCGGCCGCGACCGTCCACGCGACGAGCGGACGGCCGCCGACGACGGCGAGGTTCTTGCGCGGGATGCCCTTGCTGCCCCCGCGCGCGGGGATGACGACGGTCAGAGGCCGTCGGTCCACTTGAGCTTCTCCCGGGTCGCCTTCTCCACCTCGAGCAGCTCCTCGGCCTTGTAGGTCAGCGCCTTGCTGACGTTGACCGTGTCGCGCTTGAGCTTGCGCATGCCGTCGGGCTCGAGCGAGGCCGAGTGGTCGGTGCCCTTGGACGTGCGGTCGAGGGTGAAGTGCCGCTCGATCGCCGTGGCGCCCAGGGCCATGGCCGCGACGTCCGCGGCGATGCCCAGGTGGTGGCCGGAGAAGCCGACCCGCTGGACCCGGTCGCCGTAGGCCTCGCGCAGCCGGCTGATCTCCAGCAGCGCCAGCTGGTCGAACGGGACGGGGTAGCCCGAGGTGCAGGCGTAGAGCGTGACGTCGGCCAGCCGCCCCTTGCCGTCGAGGAAGGAGACGATCTGCTCCTCCTCCGCGCGGGTGGTCATCCCGAGGGAGAGGTGGATGCCACCGGAGTACTCGTCGCACAGGATGCCCAGGACCTCGATGTTGAGGTTGGTCGCCGAGGGCACCTTGATGAACTCGGGCTCGATCTTGGCGACGTCGCGGGCCGAGGCGGTGTCCCAGACCGAGGTGGAGTAGACGACGCCCTCGGCCTCGCAGTGCTCCTTCAGCTCCTCGTGCTGGGCCATGTCGAACTCGAGGAACTCGCGGTGGGCGCCGTAGGTGTCGCCGAAGCTGTGCATCGGGTTGGGGTGCGGCGCGTCGTACTGCTCCGGGGACAGCAGCAGCCGGTTGTTCCGCTTCTGGAACTTGACCGCGTCGACCTCGCAGAACTTCGCCGCGATGGAGACCATGCGCTTGGCGAGCTCGAGGTCGCCGGCGTGGTTGCAGCCGACCTCGGCGACCACCAGGGGGGCGTGGGTCACGGAGAACACCTCTCTCGTTGTCCGCACGGGGGAGCGGGGCGGACGACGTGTCGTGGGCGGGTGGGAGCCGGGCGTGCGCGCAGCCGGACCGTTCCCGCACCTACACGCTAACGCCCCGCGCGTGACGCCGCGGGCACGTGGGAGGGGAGTGACGGCCGTTCCGGGCGGTGAGCCGGCAGCGCCCGGTGCGCCCGGTCGGGTGAACGCGGTCCCGGCGCGCCGGTCTCGGCTCAACCCCCTGCCGGCCGGTGCCGATGGTCCTCCCGGACAGATGCGCCCGTCGCCGGGTGCGCCGCCCCAGAACCACCGGAGGACCTCCTCGTGCGCCGTCTCCTCGCGGGAACCCTGGCCTCGGTCGCGTTCACCGGCACCTTCCTGGTGCTGCCGGTGTACGCGGACCCGGCACCCGAGGCGGTGCCCGTCGAGGCCTCGACGGAGGAGATCGCGCTCGGCTCGGCCGCGGACCCCGCGCCCGCCGCCGAGGTGCAGCAGGGGACGACCGAGCCGGTCGCCGGGGTGGGCGCGCAGGCGCCGGCGCTGACCGTCAGCCGGACCGGCGTCGCCGAGTTCTCCATGGTGGGCGTCCACTGGGCCTACGACCCCGCCGTCACCGACACGGTCGTCCAGATCCGGGTGCAGGACGCGGGCGGCGCGTGGGGCGAGTGGACCGAGGTCGGCGTCGAGGACGCCGCACCCGACGCCGACGGCGAGGTGCCCGCGGGGTGGCGTGGCTCGGCGGCCCCGCTGTGGACCGGGCCGAGCACCGGTGTCGAGGTGGAGCTCGTGACCCGCTCGGGCGCCGCGCCCACCGACGTGCAGCTCACCCTGGTCGACCCCGGCACGAGCCCGGCCGACGGCGCCTTGGGCGCGCCGGAGATCCAGGACACCGCGGACGCCGCGATGGCCATGCCCGACGTCTACTCGCGCGCGCAGTGGGGCGCCGACGAGTCCAAGCGCACCTGGGCGCCGGAGTACGCACCGACGATCAAGGCGGCCACGCTCCACCACACGGCCAGCTCGAACACCTACACGGCCGACCAGGTGCCGGCCATCCTGCGCGGCTTCTACCAGCTGCACGCCGTCACCAACGGGTGGGGGGACATCGGCTACAACGTGCTGGTCGACAAGTTCGGCCGCCGGTGGGAGGGCCGCTCCGGCGGCCTCGCCAGCACCGTGGTCGGCGCGCACGCCGGCGGCTTCAACACCGGGACGTTCGGCGTCTCGATGATCGGGAACTACGACACCGCCGCCACGCCGCAGGTCATGGTCGACTCGGTCGCGGCGATCATCGCGTGGAAGTTCTCGCTGTACGGCGTCGACCCGCGGGGGACGACGACCCTCACCTCGGGCGGCGGCACGACCGTCCGCTACGCCCGGGGGACGACGGTCACCCTGCCGACGATCTTCGGGCACCGGGACACGGGGCTCACGGCGTGCCCCGGCCAGTACGGCTACGCCCGCCTGCCGGAGATCCGCGACAAGGTGGCGGCGGCGCTGTCGAACGTCGAGACGATCAGCACGCGCTACGCCGCCGACGCCGGGTTGCGGGCGGTGCTCGGCGCCCCGGTGGGCTCCCAGCAGTCGTCGGGCCTGATGCGCTGGCAGGCCTACCAGCACGGCTACCTGGTCGACTCGCCGGCGGGCGGGGTCCGCTACGTCAAGGGCGCGATCCTGGCGCGCTGGCTGGCCGGTGACGCGCGGACCGTCCTGGGCGCCCCGACGACCGACGAGATCTGCCTGGCCGGCGGCTGCCTCAACCTGTTCGAGCGGGGCGGCATCTACTGGACCCCGCAGGGCGGCACCACGCTGGTCAAGGGCGCCATCTTCGACCGGTACCGCGTCGCGGGCGGTCCGAGCGGCTCGCTGGGCTGGCCGACCTCCGAGGAGATCTGCGGGCCCGGCGGCTGCTCCGTCGCGTTCACCGGCGGGGAGATCGCCTGGTCGCCCCCCGGTGGGGCGCGGCTGGTCCGCGGGGCGATCCGCGAGCGATGGCAGGCGCTGGGCCACGCCGGCGGCGTCCTGGGGTGGCCGACCGGTGACGAGACCTGCGTGTCGGGCGGCTGCTTCAGCTACTTCACCGGCGGCGCCCTGTCGTGGACGCCGTCGACCGGGACCGGGCTGACCAAGGGCGCGATCGCGCAGCGGTGGCGGCAGCTCGGTGGTGCCACCGGCTCCCTGGGCCTGGCCCTGGGCGACGAGCAGTGCGTGGCCGGCGGCTGCCTGAGCCGGTTCACCGGCGGCGTGGTGTCGTGGTCGCCGGTGCACGGCACCCACTGGATCGGTGCGGACCTCCTGCCGGCGGTCGAGCGGGCCGGCGGCGTGTCCGCCCTGGGGCTGCTGACCAGCGACCCGGTGACGCTGCGCGGCGGGGGCTTCGTGGCGCTGGAGCGCGGCTCGGTCTACTGGTCGCCGGCCACCGGGGCGCGGGTGGTCAAGGGGGCCATCCGCGACCGCTGGGGCCAGGAGGGCTGGGAGCACGGCTACCTCGGCTACCCGGTGACGGACGAGACCTGCGTGCCCGGCGGCTGCTCGGTGCGGTTCCAGGGCGGCTCGATCTCCTGGTCGCCGGCCGGCGGCACCCAGGTGGTCAAGGGCGCCATCCTCGAGCGCTGGCTCGCCCTCGGCGGCGAGACCGGCCCGCTCGGCTTCCCGACGTCCAGCGAGGTCTGCGTCCCCGGCGGCTGCTCCACCACCTTCCAGCGCGGCTCCGTCCACTGGTCGCCGGCGTCGGGGACCCGGTGGATGGACGACCGCATGACGGCGGCCTACCAGCGGGCCGGCGGGCCGGCGGTGCTCGGCTTCCCCGTGGCCGACCAGCTGCCTCTGGACGCCGGGGCCTACGTCGTGCTCGCCCGCGGTGCGATCTACCGCACGACGGCGGGCGAGGCCTTCCTGGTCAAGGGCGCCATCCGCGAGCGGTGGGCGGCGCAGAACTGGGAGAACGGACCGCTGGGCTACCCGGTCAGCGACGAGGTCTGCGTGCCCGGCGGTTGCTTCAACCGGTTCCAGGGCGGTGCGGTCCTGTGGTCGCCGGCCGGCGGCGTCCGCGTCGTCACCGGTCCGTGGCTGGCCGCCTACGAGGCGGCCGGCGGCCCCGCCGGCGCCCTCGGCTTCCCCGTGTCGGACGTGCGGGGGAGCGGGGTCGGGGCCCGGCAGGACATGCAGCGCGGGCACCTGCTCATGACGGCCCCGAACCGGGTGGAGGTGCGCTGAGGGCCCGGACCGGCGGGGGCGTGACGGCGTCGTCCGGACCGGTCCGTCCCACGGGTCCCACGGGCCCCGGGACACCTCCTGCTTGACACTGCCCGGCCACTGCCCGCAGGTACCGTGCTCTGGTGAGTTCGGCAGCAGTGACCCCCACGCCCCTCGGGCGGGCGTTCCAGGACCTCCGCTTCGGTTGGCGGCAGCGCGAGCTCTGGGGTCACCTCGGCTGGCAGGACATCCGGCAGCGCTACCGCCGGTCGCTGCTAGGGCCGATCTGGATCTCGATCAGCATGGCCGTCACGGCCATCGCCCTGGGCATCCTCTACGCCGGCCTGTTCGGCAACCCGCTGGAGGAGCAGCTCCCCTACATCCTCGTCGGCTTCATCGTCTGGGGCTTCATCTCCGGGTGCGTCAACGAGGGCTCCGAGGTCTTCATCGCCAACGAGGGCCTGATCAAGCACCTGCCGTCGCCGATCAGCGTGCACGTCTACCGGCTGGTCTGGCGCCAGATGCTGTTCTTCGTGCACAACCTCGTCGTCTACGCGATCATGCTGATCGTCTTCCCGCAGCCCCTGACCTGGCGCAGCCTGGCGGCGATCCCCGCGTTCGCCCTCATCGTCCTCAACGGCGCGTGGGTCGCGATGCTGGGCGGCATCATCAGCACCCGCTTCCGCGACCTGACCCCGATCACCCAGAGCATCGTGCAGCTGATGTTCTTCATGACGCCGATCGTGTGGATCTACGACGACCTGCTCAACAGCCCCAACCCGGCGGTCGCCGAGCGGGCCCGGCTGGCGGAGTTCAACCCGTTCCTGCACTTCATCGAGATCATCCGCGCGCCCATGCTCGGGGCCGACCAGCACTGGCGGCACTGGGCCGTGGTCCTCGCGATCACCGTCGTCGGCTGGGGTCTCGCCCTGCTCGTCATGCGGCGCTACCGCGCCCGCGTGGCGTACTGGGTCTGACGGCCCCCGACCGGGCGCACCGAGAGAGGCACACCCCGTGGTCAGCATCACGACGCGCGACGCGTCGGTCGACTTCCCCATCTTCGACGCCAAGAGCCGCTCCCTGAAGAAGACGGTGCTGGGCGTCGTCGGCGGCAACATCGAGAGCGGCGCGAAGGTGCCGGTGATCCAGGCCCTGCGCGACGTCACCGTGGACCTGGACGAGGGCGCCCGCGTGGGGCTGGTCGGCCACAACGGCGCCGGCAAGTCCACGCTGCTGCGGCTGCTGGCCGGCATCTACGAGCCCACCTCCGGGACGGCCGTCGTCCACGGCAAGGTCGCCCCGGTCTTCGACCTCGGCGTCGGGATGGACCCGGAGATCTCCGGGTACGAGAACATCCTCATCCGGGGGCTGTTCCTCGGGATGACCCGCAAGCAGATGGAGAAGCGGGTCGACGACATCGCGGAGTTCACCGAGCTCGGCGACTTCCTCTCCATGCCGCTGCGCACCTACTCCACCGGCATGCGCGTGCGGCTGGCCCTGGGCGTGGTCACCAGCATCGACCCGGAGATCCTGCTGCTCGACGAGGGCATCGGCGCCGTCGACGCCGCGTTCCTGGAGAAGGCGCGCGACCGGCTCAGCGACCTGGTGTCCCGCGCCGGCCTGCTGGTCTTCGCCTCCCACTCCGACGAGTTCCTGCGCCGGCTGTGCACCAGCGCGATCTGGATGGAGCACGGGCGGGTGAAGCAGCAGGGGTCGCTCAAGGAGGTGCTGACCGCCTACAAGGGGCCCGAGGCCTGGCGTGAGAAGGGGTCCGGCGCCGCATGAGCGTCCCCGGCACCCGTCTGCCCGGCGAGCTGGTCGTCGCGGTCGTGGTCACCCGCCACCGCGACGAGCTGCTGCGGCAGAGCCTGGCCAGCGTGGCCGGGCAGAGCCGGCCGGTCGACACCGTCGTCGTCGTGGACAACGGGGCGTCGCCGGACACCGCCGCGGTCGTCGCCGCCTGCGCCGTCCCCACGGTGTACCTGCCCTCGCACGCCAACCTCGGCGGCGCCGGTGGTTTCGCGCTCGGCCTGCTGACGGCGCTCTCGCTCGGCGCGGACTGGGTGTGGTGCGCCGACGACGACGGGCGGCCGGAGGGACCCGAGGTCCTCGCGACCCTCCTCGAGGAGGCTCGGGCGCGCGACCTGGCCGAGGTGTCCCCGGCGGTCGTCGACGAGTCCGACCCCGGCCGGCTGGCCTTCCCCCTCCGCCGGGGGCTGCGCTGGCGCACGGCGGTGGGCGACTTCGGGCGGGAGGAGTTCCTGCCGTCCTACGCGTCGCTGTTCAACGGGGCGCTGTTCCGCGCGGATGCCTTCCGCTCGATCGGCGTCCCGGACCTGCGGCTGTTCATCCGCGGCGACGAGACGGAGATCCACCGCCGGCTGCTGCGCTCGGGCCTGCGGTTCGGCACGACGATGCGGGTCCGGTACCTGCACCCGCAGGGCGGGGACGAGTTCCTGCCCATCCTCGGCGGCCGGCTGTCGGCGCAGTACCCGCCGGACGAGGTGAAGCGCTTCTACGTGTACCGCAACCGCGGCTACCTGATGGCCCAGCCCGGCATGCGCTGGCTGTTCCCCCTGGAGCTCGTCCGCTTCGGGTGGTTCTTCCTCAGCCGCGGCGACGTCCGCGGGCTGCGGACGTGGCTGTCGCTCACCCGGGCCGGCCGCCGGGAGCGGTTCGCGGTGCCCGGCAGCGGGAGCTGACCCCGCGGACCCGGTCGCCGGGCCCACCTGACGCCAGGAGCCGGGAACCCCAGAGGGGTTCCCGGCTCCTGCCGTACGGGGGACCGTCAGAGGACGGTGCGCGGGAAGCGGGGCTGGGGGTCGAAGCGGATGCCCTCGAGCCACTTGCGGGCCAGCCGGCGGCGCAGCGACCACGGCACCCCGCCGCCGCGCAGGCCGCTGAACAGCCGCTGGGCGAAGCGCAGCGCCGCGAACGGGTCCTCGTGGTGCCACCGGTAGGAGGCCTCGTTGCGGACCCCGTACTCGAACTTCCACATGTTGCCGGCGTTGACGTCGCCGAAGTTCACGCCGCGGTTGACGCCGAGGTCGTGGGTCACGGTGCTGCCGAGCACCTGGACGCCGGGCCCGGCCTTGGTGACCCGCCGGGTGTACTCCTGGTCGTCGAACCAGATGAAGTACTCCGCCAGCGGCAGCCCGAACTGGGTGATCGCCCAGCGGGGGAACATGACCGAGACGAACGAGCACGAGTTCACGAGCACGGTCTGCTCGCCGCGCACCAGCAGCTTGCCCCAGTCCCAGGTGGGCTCGGGGTTGTTCATCTCGCAGATCTCGCCGTCGCTCCACCGGACCACCGAGCAGGCGAAGGGCAGGCGCAGGCCCATGCTCTCCTCGGCGCGGACGTGCCCGTCGACCAGGGTGCGCAGCGCGTCCTGGTCGGCGTAGCAGTCGTCGTCCATGATCCAGACGTAGTCCGCGCCGCGCTCGTAGGCCAGGCCCATGCCGTGCGCGAAGCCGCCGGCGCCGCCGGTGTTCTCGGTCAGCCGCTCGATGGAGACGGTCGGCCGCCCCTCGTAGGCGGCCAGCACCTCGGCGGTGGAGTCGGTGGAGGCGTTGTCCACGACGATGACCTGGTCGGCGGGGCGGTCCTGGGCCAGGACGTTCTCGATGACCTTGCCGAGCTTGTCGGCACGGTTGTAGGTGACGATGACCGCGGCGACGTTGGTCACGAGGCCCACCTCTCGTACAGGGCCCGGGTCCACTCCCGGGCGCGGGGCAGGGCGGCGAACGCGTCCACGCGCGCACGCTGGAGGGGGAGCAGCGCGGCGGCGCGCTGCGGGTCGTCGCAGAGTTCGACGACCACCCGCTCGGCCTCCCGGAGGAAGGCCAGCGGGGCGCGGGGGACCAGCAGGGGCTCGGGGACGACGGACGCCTGCGAGCCGACGTCGGCGCTGAGCACCAGCACCCCGTGCGCGTCGGCCTCGAAGGAGGTCAGCGTGACGCCCTCGTTGTCGGAGCTGATGACGAGGACGTCGGCCTCGCCGAGGGTGTCGGCGACCGGCCGGTCGGTGCCGCGCAGCTCGACGACGCCGGCCAGGCCCAGGCGGGCGTGGTCGGCGCGGACCTCGGCGGCGAGCTCGCCGTCGCCGTGCATGACGAACCGCACGCGGTCGCCCAGCCGGCCGTGCAGCCGGGCCGCGAGGCGCAGGTACAGGTAGGGCCGCTTCTGCTGGGTGAACCGGCCGACGAAGGCCACCGTCAGCGGCCGGCCGGGCGCGCGCTTGGGCGTGGCCGGGGCCCGGTCGGCGCCCGGGTCGACCGTGAGGTCGGCCAGCGTCGCCAGCGTGACCTTCTCGCGGGACAGCCCCTGCCGGTCGACGAGGTAGTCGCGCAGCTGCGGGGAGATGACGTGGTGCGCGTCCATCACGTTGGACAGGCGCAGCGCGATGTCGACGAAGCCGCCGGTCCGCCACTCCAGCACGTGCAGCGAGTCCACCAGCGACGTGCCGGGGTAGTGCGCCCGGATCCAGGGCAGCCGGTTGTACAGCCAGGTGCAGTGGTGCACGTGGACGCCGCGGACGTCGAAGCGGCGGAACAGCTCGCTGAGCAGGCGCGACTCCTGCTCGCCGGTCATCGGGTGGGACAGCGGGATGACCAGGGCGTCGTCGAACACGGGCCGGGTGATGTCCGGGTGACCCGACGGCCGGTCGGAGATCACGATCGGCACCAGACCGGCGGCCCGGGCCATGGCGATCGTCTCGGCGGCCCACTTCTCCGCGCCGCCGAGCTCCAGCCAGTGCAGGCCGAAGATTACCGCGCGCGGGCTGCCCTCGGCCGATCCGGTCCCGCGGGTCTGGGAGCGCCCCACGCGGGGGATGGGCCGGGAGAGCCGGCGGTTCTCCAGCCGGTCGGTGCGCCGCTGCCGGAGCACGTCGAAGGCCACCGGGACGCGGGCGCGCACCGCGCTGCGGACCTCGTGGATCCGGCCCGGCGGGCGCTCCAGGCGCATCAGCGACGCGGGCGGGCCGCCGAGGTCCACCACCACGTCGACCGCGGCCGCCTCCGACACCGGGGTGCCGGTGGCCTGCGCCTCGATCGTCCCGACGACGGTGCGGTCGTCGGCCCACTCGATGCGGCTGGTGTGCTGGTCGGTCAGCGAGGGCGCGTGCGGACCGTCGGTCCGCAGCACCGTGATCCGGACGCGCTGCCCCGGCCGCACCAGGGTGTGGTAGGCCATCGCCCCCTCGAGCAGGCGGATCTCGCGCGGCGAGAGCCCGGAGAACCAGTCCGGCTCCTCGACGAGCTCGTACACCTTCACGGCGGTCACCGGGCCACCTCCGGGCGGCGGTGCGGTGCTGCCGCGGGGCGGGTGGTCGTGGCCATCAGTCCTCCAGGCGCCCGTCGAGCGACTCGCCGGAGTCGAAGAACGGGCGGATGCGGTTGTCGAACATGCTCAGCGCCGACCCGATGGCCATGTGCATGTCGAGGTACTTGTAGGTGCCCAGCCGGCCGCCGAACAGCACTCGCTTCTCGGCGGCCTCCTTCGTGGCCAGCTCCCGGTAGCGCTCCAGCTTGGCGCGGTCCTCCGGGGTGTTGATCGGGTAGTACGGCTCGTCGCCGGGCTCGGCGAAGCGGGAGTACTCGCGGACGACGACGGTCTTGTCCGACGGGTACTGCCGCTCGGGGTGGAAGTGCCGGAACTCGTGGATCCGGGTGTAGGGCACGTCCTCGTCGGCGTAGTTCATGACCGGCGTCCCCTGGAAGTCGCCGATGGGGAGCACCTCGGTCTCGAAGTCCAGGGTCCGCCAGCCCAGCTCGCCGGCCTCGTAGCCGAAGTACTTGTCGATGGGGCCGGTGAACACCGTCGGCACGTCGGCGGGCAGGTCGT
This sequence comes from Trujillonella humicola, assembly GCF_046233715.1. Classification (NCBI taxonomy): domain Bacteria; kingdom Bacillati; phylum Actinomycetota; class Actinomycetes; order Geodermatophilales; family Geodermatophilaceae; genus Trujillonella; species Trujillonella humicola. The sequence goes on from NZ_JBJNRJ010000016.1 coordinate 75,945, forward strand.
CGCGGACGTCGAAGTAGTCGGTGGACAGCCGCACCTCGATGTTCGGGTGGTCGGCCATCCGCTCCAGCCAGGCCGTGTAGCCGTCGACCGGCAGGCCCTCGTAGGTGTCGTTGAAGTACCGGTTGTCGAAGGTGTAGCGGACCGGCAGCCGGGCGATCACCGCCGCGGGCAGCTCGGTGGGGTCGGTCTGCCACTGCTTCTTGGTGTACCCGCGGACGAAGGCCTCGTAGAGGGGGCGCCCGATCAGCGAGACCGCCTTCTCCTCGAGGTTGCTCGCGTTCGCGGTGTCGATCTCGCCGGCCTGCTCGGCCACCAGCGCCCGGGCCTCGTCGGGGGTGAAGCTCTTGCCGAAGTACTGGCACAGCGTCAGCAGGTTCATCGGGAACGAGTAGGTCTGCCCGGCGTAGGTCGTGAAGACCTTGTGCTGGTAGCCGGTGAACTCGGTGAACTGGTTGACGTAGCGCCAGACCCGCTCGTTGGAGGTGTGGAACAGGTGCGCGCCGTAGACGTGCACCTCGATGCCGGTCTCCGGTTCGGGCGCCGAGTAGGCGTTCCCGCCGATGTGGTCGCGGCGGTCGATGACGAGCACCCGCTTGTCCAGCTGGGTGGCGACCCGCTCGGCGACGGTGAGACCGAAGAAGCCGGATCCGACGACGACGAGGTCCGGCGGTGCTGAAGTCACGCTTGGCGACTGTACCGGCGCGGCGGGTGCCCCGAGGACGCTCGCGGGGGTGTGCCGCGAGGTTTGGGACGGGACCGTCCCTCTCGTCCCACCGGCCACAGCGCGGACCCCGGGGACCGCGCCGGCGGGCTCCCGGCGCGGGGTCAGGACGACGCCGGGCGCAGCGCGGCGACGACCCAGGTGCCCACGGTCGTGGTCTCGAACGCCGGGTCGCCGAACACCGTCACGGGCAGCCGGATCTCCCAGCCGGTCGAGCCGCCGCGGGACGGGATGTAGTCGGTGGACGCGTACCGGACGCTGTCCGGGTCGTCGGCCACCCGCTGCAGCACGAAGACGGCGGGCGCACCGGGCTCGGCCCGCAGCGCCGGCACGACGCGGTCCGCGGGCAGCCCGGCCAGGCCCTCCAGGAAGGCCCGCCGCTCGGCGTAGCGGCCCAGGGGGTTGGCGTAGAGGGCCCACCACTGCTGGTACCCGTGCAGCGCGGTCGTCGCCAGCAGCGGCACGTTGTCGGTGAGCACCGGCCCGGGCTCGGGCTGCCCCGCGGCCTCGGCGACCCGCCGGGCGGCGTCCTCCAGGTCCTGCAGCGACGGCTCGCCCTCGGCCTCCGCCCGGGACTCGGGGCTGGCCAGCCGGGGGAAGGAGCCGTCGGGGTAGCGGGTCTCCATGGCCAGCCGGCGCAGCTCCGCCTCGGTGTCCTCGCGCAGCGTCCACTCGCGGGCGTGCCCGCCCATGCCGAGGACGAGCAGGACGGTCAGGGCGGCGACGGCCACCCGGTGCGGCCGCCGGAGGACGCCGGCCGCCGCGGCGGCCAGCCGGCCGCGCAGCCGCGGGTACACGGCGTGCAGGGCCAGCGTCCCGGCGGCCAGGAGCGTGATCCCGAGGATCAGCAGCAGCCGGTGGAAGAGGACGCCGCGACCGGCCTGGCCGAGCACCGCCTGGGCGAGGCCGAGCACACCGACCGTGCCGGCGAGCACCACGAGGCCGCGCATCCGGCGGTGCACCGAGGCGTCGACGGCGATCAGCGCCACCGCGCCGGCCAGCGCGAGGACCAGCCAGGGGGAGGCGGCGACGTCGACGAGCCGGACGTAGGAGTCGTCGGGATCGACGAAGGTCAGCGCGTCGGTGGTGGGCCGGCCCGCGGCGAACCACTCGACGAGGAACGGTCCCAGCCACGGGGAGACCAGGAGCAGGGCGGTCGCGCCGGCGGCGGCCAGCTCGGCCGGCCGGCGCCCCCTCCGCCGCGCGAGGCAGACGACCGCCACGGCGAGGGCGAGCACCGCCGCGTAGAGCAGGTAGAGCCAGGCGGCCACGCCGACGGCCAGGCCCAGCACGGCACCGCGGCGCAGGCTCGAGCCGCCCCGGGTGGCGGCGTACCAGACCAGGAGGGCGGGGAGGGGCAGGGCGACCAGCCACGCGTAGGGCTCGTAGGCGCCGGCGAACAGCAGGGTCTGGTCCCACAGCCACGGCTGGTCGTGCGAGGGCAGGCCGATGACCGTCGCGACGAGCAGGGCGGCGGACAGGCGGGTGCCGCAGGTGCGCCGCCAGAGCGCGAACGCCACGACCGCGGCCAGGTACAGGGTCACGACGGCGGCCCACTTGTAGACCCGCCAGGCCTCCGTGCCCGTCACCCGGGCCGCCAGCCCGACCAGCCAGAACCAGCCGGGGGAGTAGAAGGCAGGGGCGCCGGCGTAGGTGTAGTCGGCCAGGGCGGGGTCGTCGGCGAGGCGGGCCGCGTACTCCAGCCGGAACGTCTGGTCGCCCTGGACGCCCGAGAAGAACCAGTCCGTGCCGTGCAGGGAGATCAGCGTGAGCGCCGGCAGCAGGCCGGCGACGAGCGCGGCGGCGGTGTGGTGGGCCAGCGCGCTCGTCCGGGTGAGGAGGAGGGCGAGCACCGGCCCGGCGACGAGCACGAGCACCGACACCTGGTACTGCGAGCGCAGGTCGCTGCCCGGCGGCAGGAGGGAGTAGGCGGCGGCCAGCCCCAGCGGGAGCAGCACCCACGGGAGGAGGGGGGCGCGCCGGCTCTCCAGCAGCCGGTGCCGGCGGCGCCGCGGCGGGGTCGCCTCCCCGGCGCCGGCCGCGGTGGTCGTGCCTTCCTCGGCGGCGGTCCCGTCCGCGGCGGTGCCGTCGTCCACCGGCCGGGCGGCCGCGCGTGCCGGGCCGGTCGCGTCCACGTCGACCATCTCCCTCCTCCGCGCGTCCTCCGGGGCCGGCCGGACGGGGGGAAGCCTCCCACGCGGTCCTCCCGGGCCCGCCGCCTCGCCGATCCGGGCGCGGTGCGTTCCCCGCGGTGGGCGGGCGGATACGTTCCACGCATGGACACCGCGGAGCACCCGGGGCCGCTGCGCGTCGTCGCGGTCACCTACTCCCCGGGGCAGTCCCTCGAGGGCTTCGTGGTGTCCCTGGCCACCGCCACCGGCCGGCCGACCGACGTCGTGCTGGCCGACAACGGTTCGACCGACGGCGCGCCGGAGGCCGCCGCGGCCGCCCACCGGCACGTGCGGCTGCTGCGCACCGGCGGGAACGTCGGCTACGGCGCGGCGGTCAACGCCGGCCTGGCCGGGCTGACCGACGGGTACGCGCTGGTCGCCAACCCCGACGTCCGGTTCGAGCCGGGGTCGGTCGACGAGCTGCTGGCCGCGGCGCAGCGCTGGCCGCGCGCGGCGACCCTCGGCCCGGCCATCCGCACCCCGGAGGGGCAGCTGTACCCCTCGGCGCGCGACCTGCCGCGGCTGTCGACCGGCATCGGGCACGCCGCGCTGGGCTGGGCCTGGCCGGGCAACCCGTGGACCGCCCGCTACCGGCGCGAGCGCGAGGCGCCGCGGGAGCGGCCGGCCGGCTGGCTGTCGGGCTCCTGCCTGCTCGTCGACGTCGCGGCCTTCCGCTCGGTCGGCGGCTTCGACCCCGGCTACTTCATGTACTTCGAGGACGTCGACCTCGCCGAGCGGCTGGGCCGCCGCGGCTGGCTGCACGTCTACGTGCCGTCGGCCGTCGTCGTCCACGAGGGCGGGCACGCCACCGGCCGGGAGCCGCACCGCATGGCCCGGGTGCACCACACCAGCGCGCTGCGCTACCTCTCCCACCGGCACCCCGGCCGGCGCAACGCCCCGCTGCGGGCGGGGCTGCGGGCCGGGCTCGGCGCCCGGATGCTCGTCTCCTACGTCAGCGGACGGGTCGCCGCCGGTGCGCCGTTCCAGCGCCGGGCCGAGGGCGTCGGGCGCGCCGCCCGCGTGCCGGGCGCGGCGAAGCTCGCTCGCGCCGGGCGGGGGGGAGGGGCCCGGTGAGGCACGCGGTGATCATGGCCGGCGGCTCGGGGACCCGGCTGTGGCCGCTGTCCCGGGCGCAGCGGCCCAAGCAGCTGCTGGACGTGGTGGCCGAGCCCGGCGGCGGCGCGCACAGCCTGCTGGCCGAGGCGTTCGGCCGGCTGGAGGCGGTGCTGCCCGCGGAGCGGATCTGGGTGTGCACGGCGGCCCGCTACGGCGAGCAGGTGCGCGCGGCGCTGCCGCGGCTGGGTGCCGACCGGCTCGTGCTCGAGCCGGTCGCGCGGGACACCGCCAACGCCGTGGGGCTGACCGCGGCGCTGGTGGCCGACGTCGACCCCGACGCCGAGCTGGCGGTGGTCAGCGCCGACCACGTGATCCGCCCGGTGGAGCGGTTCGCCGACGTGCTGCGCACCGCCTACGACGCGCTGGCCTCCCGGCCGCGCTCGCTGGTGACCCTCGGCATCCGCCCGACCTCGCCGGCCACCGGCTTCGGGTACGTGCGCCGCGGCGGGCCGACCGAGGTCCCCGGTGTGGCCGAGGCGGCCGAGTTCGTGGAGAAGCCGGACCGGGCCACCGCGGAGTCCTACCTGGCGTCGGGCGAGTACCTCTGGAACTCGGGCATGTTCGTCTGGCGGGCGCGCACCGTGCTGGACGCCCTCGCCGACCACCTGCCCGACAGCGCCGCGGGACTGGCCCGGGTGGTGGCCGCCCCGGCGGGCTCGCAGCGGGACGCCGTCCTCGCCGAGGTCTTCCCGACCCTCCCGAGGATCAGCGTCGACTACGCCGTCCTGGAGCCCGCGGCCCGGGAGCCCGGCCGGGTCCTGGTCGCCGACCTCGACGTCGACTGGCTCGACGTCGGCTCGTGGCCGGCGCTGGCGCAGACGTTGGAGACGGTGGGGGGCAACGCCGTCCGCGGGCCGGCGGTCACCCTCGACTCGGCGGGCAACATCGTGTTCAGCGACGACCCGGAGCACCTGGTCGCCCTGGTCGGCGTCCGCGACAGCGTGGTGGTGCACACCGCCGACGTCACCATGGTCTGCCCGGTGGGCGAGGCCGAGCGGGTCAAGCAGCTGCTCGCGGAGGTCGAGGCCCGCTACGCCGGCCGCTTCGGCTGACGACGGACCCGCTCGACCCCCGCCGGCCGCGGGCCCGCGGCCGGGCGCCGCGAGGGGGCCTTAGCCTCGGGGGCATGAAGAGCTCCGTGGTCGCCGAAGCCGCCGCCGTCGTCTCCGGAGGGGCCTCGGGCCTGGGAGCCGCCACCGTCCGCGCGCTCGCCGCCCGCGGCGCCGCGGTGACCGTCCTGGACCTCAACGCCGAGGCCGGCGAGGCGCTGGCCGCGGAGCTCGGCGGGCACACGACGTTCGTCCGCACCGACGTCACCGACGAGGCCAGCGTCGAGGCCGCGATCGCCGAGGCCACGGGCAAGGACCGCCCGCTGCGCGTCGCCGTCAACTGCGCCGGGATCGGCTGGGCCGAGCGGACGGTCAACCGCGACGGCTCCCCGCACGGGCTGCCGCAGTTCACGCAGACGGTGATGGTCAACCTGGTCGGCACCTTCAACGTGCTCCGGCTGGCCGCCGCCGCGATGGCGCGGACCGAACCGGGGGAGGACGGCGAGCGCGGCGTCGTCGTCAACACCGCCTCGATCGCGGCCTACGACGGCCAGATCGGCCAGATCGCCTACGCGGCGTCCAAGGGTGGCATCGTGGGGCTGACCCTGCCGGCGGCGCGGGACCTGTCCAGCGTCGGCGTCCGGGTCTGCACGATCGCGCCGGGGCTGGTCGACACGCCGCTGCTGGGCAGCCTCCCCGAGGAGGCCCGCACGGCGCTGGCGGCGGGCATCCCGTTCCCGCGGCGGCTGGGCCGGCCCGACGACTTCGCCGAGCTGGCCCTGGCGATCGTGGAGCACGGCTACCTGAACGGAGAGGTGATCCGGATGGACGGCGCGCTGCGCATGGCCCCCCGCTGACCCACCGGCACACCCGCGAGGCGAGCACCGCTTCCCCGTCACCCCGGAGCACGCCCTGAGCACCACCACCCTCACACCGAGCGCGACCGCGCCGGCCTTCGAGTCGGCGTTCCGGCCGGACTGGCCGCTCGACGTCCGCCGCACGCTGGCCGTGCACCTGCGCGGGACGGGCGACCCGACCCTGCGCTTCGCCGCCGACGGCATCTGGCGGGTGACCACCACCCCCTGCGGGCCGGCGACGGTACGCATCACGCAGGTGGACGGCCAGGTGCGGGTCGCGGCGTGGGGCCCGGGCGCGGCCTGGGCCGGCAGCCGGGTGCCGGAGTGGCTGGGCGCCGCCGACGACCCGGCCGCGCTCGACTGCGCCGGCCACCCGCTGGTCGCGCGGCTGCAGCGCACCACCCCGTGGCTGCGGCTGGGCCGCACGCAGCGCACGTGGGACTGCCTGGTCCCGGCCGTCCTCGAGCAGAAGGTGACCACCACCGAGGCGCACCGGGTCTGGCGGGCGCTGCTGCGGCTGGCGGGGGAGGCCGCGCCGGGGCCCGCGCCGGAGGGCATGCGGGTGCCGCCGTCACCCCGCCGGCTGCTCGAGGTGACCGACTGGGAGTGGCACCGCTGCGGCCTCGACGGTGCCCGCCGCCGCGCGCTGCGCGCGGTCACCTCGGTCGCGGCGCGGATGGAGCCGCCGGAGGCGCTCGACTCCGCCGACCTGCAGCGCCGGCTGAGGACCGTGCCCGGCATCGGCGTGTGGACGGCGGCCGAGGTCGTGCAGCGGGTGTTCGGCTGCCCCGACACCGTCAGCTACGGCGACTACCACCTGAAGAACCAGGTCGGCTTCGCGCTCACCGGCGCCGCCCGCACCGACGACGACGCGATGATGGCCCTGCTGGAACCCTGGCGGGGGCAGCGGCACCGGGTGGTGCGGCTGCTGCTGGTCAACGGGGTGGCGCGGGCTCCGCGCTTCGGCCCGCGCAACGCGCCGACCGACCACCGCCGGATCTAGCAGGCCCCCCTCGCCCCCCGCTCGCTCAGCTCGGGGCGGGCCCCTGCGAGGGGGCCGGGCGGGGCCTCACCCGGGCCCGGTCCGCCGAAATGGCCACTTCGGTGGTCCGGCGGTCCGCCGGAATGGCCACTTCGGTGGTCCGGTGGTCCGGGCTCACCGGGGCTTGGCGAGCAGGCCCAGGAGGTAGGCGCCGTAGCCGCTCTTGGCCAGCGGCTCGGCGATCGCCTGCAGGTCGGAGTCGGACAGCCAGCCCTGCCGCCAGGCGACCTCCTCGATGCAGCCGATCTTCAGGCCCTGGCGCTCCTCGACGACGGAGACGAACTCGGTGGCCTGCCGCAGCGAGGCGAAGGTCCCGGTGTCCAGCCACGCGGTGCCGCGGTCGAGCACGGTGACGGTCAGCCGGCCCTGCTGCAGGTAGTGCTCGTTGACGGCGGTGATCTCCAGCTCGCCGCGGGCGCTGGGGGTGATGCCCCGGGCGACCTCGACGACCGACGACTCGTAGAAGTACAGCCCGGGAACGGCGTAGGAGCTCTTCGGCGTGGCCGGCTTCTCCTCGATGGAGAGCACCCGCCCCGCGCCGTCGAACTCGACCACGCCGTAGTCGGCCGGATTGGCCACGTGGTAGGCGAAGACGTGCCCGCCGTCGGGGTCGGGCAGCCGGCCCAGCGCGGTGCCCAGGCCGGCGCCGTAGAAGATGTTGTCGCCCAGGACCAGGGCCACCGACTCGTCGCCGACGAAGTCCGCGCCGATGAGGAACGCCTGGGCCAGCCCCTCGGGGCGTTCCTGGACGGCGTACTCGATGCGCATGCCCAGCCGGACGCCGTCCCCGAGCAGCGCCCGGAACGCGGCCTGGTCGCCGGGGGTGGTGATGACCAGCACCTCGCGGACGCCGGCCATCATCAGCGTCGAGAGCGGGTAGTACACCATCGGCTTGTCGTAGACCGGCATGAGCTGCTTGCTCACGGCCTGCGTGATGGGGAACAGGCGGCTGCCCGTGCCCCCGGCCAGGATGATCCCGCGCATGGGCGGGGACGTTACCGAGTCCGCCCAGGTCAGGCGTGGTCCGAGCCCAGCCACAACCTCCCGACGAGTGAGGTGCCGCCGGCGGTGGCCACCGGCTCCCACCGGGTGGCCCAGCCCTCGGCGTGCAGCTGCACGAGCACCGCGCCGAGGACCGCGCCGAGGTTGAGCGCGGCGGTGACGGTGGCGCGCTCGGGCAGGTGGACGTCGACCACGCCGTCGTCCTCCCCGCCGTAGCGCAGCACCACCGGGAACTCGGGCAGGGCGGCGACGGCGACGCGGAAGGCCTCGGCGACGGCGTCGAGGTGGTCCGGGCGCGGGACGACGTGGGCGGCGGGGGCGCGGCCGGCCACGACGTCGCGGGTGCCGTAGCGGAACAGGTCACCGGGGCCCAGGCGGACCAGCGGCCGGGTGCCGGTGTCGGTCTCCGGCCGGTCGGCGGGCCAGCCGCGGACCACGGCGACGGGGAGCCCGGCGAGCTTGCCCTTGACCAGGTCGGCGGCGGCGGCCAGTTCGTCGACGACGGCGACCTGGGTCGTCTCCAGCCGGTTGCCGTGGGCGTCGACGGCGCCGCGGAAGTCGGCGAGGGGGCGGATCCCGGCGGCGCCGACGGCGACGTCGGTCAGCCCCTCCCGCCAGGTGCGGCCGAAGGTGTCACTGACGATGACGGCCACGTCGACGTCCAGCAGCTCGGCCAGGCGGGCGCGCAGGGCGCGGGCGGAGGCGTCGGCGTCCTCGGGGAGCAGGACCAGGGCGTCGCCGGCGACGTTGGAGGCGTCGATGCCCGCCGCGGCCACCACCCAGCCGTGCCGGGTCTCCACGATGCGCAGCGGACCGCGACGGGCGACCACCCGCACGGTCTCGCCGTCGATCGCGCGCTGGCGGGCGGCCTCGCGGTCCTCCCCGGGGGCCACCGGCACGAGCCGGCCCTCGACCTTGGCCACGACCTTGGAGGTGACGACGACGACGTCGCCGTCGGCCAGCCAGGGCGCGGCGGCGGCGATCGCGGCGCCGAGGTCGTCCCCGGGGGTGAACTCGGGCAGCCCGGGGACCGCGTGCACGGAGATGCCGGCGGGTGGCCCCTCCGCAGGGGCCCGCCGCGGGCTCGCGAGCGGTGGGGGGCGGAGGGGTCCTTCCTCAGGCACCGGCGGCGTCCAGGGCGGCGCGGGCCAGCGCGGCCGTCGCGTCGGGGTCGGACATGAGCAGCGGCACCTGCCGCACGTCGACGCCGGGCACGTCGGCGTCGTCGTCGGGCGCGACCAGCCAGGCGTCGAGCAGGCCGTTGTCGGCGCGGGCGCCGTAGTGCCGGCCGACGCCCTCGGCGGTGACCTCGACGCCGACCACGGGCAGGCACTTGTCCGCCATGCCGCGCACCGGGCCGCCACCGACGATGGGGGAGATCCCGACGACCCTCCCCGGTGCGGCCAGCAGGGCCTCGCGCATCCCCGGGACCCCGAGCACCGTGCCGATGGAGACCACCGGGTTCGACGGCGCGAGCAGCACCGCGTCCGCCCGCGCGAAGGCCTCCGCCACGCCCGGCGCGGGACGGGCGGCGTCCACCCCGACCTGGACGAAGCCGGTGGCGGGCAGCTGCGCGCGGTGGCGGACCCACCACTCCTGGAAGTGGATCGCCGCTGGTCGCCCGGACTCCGGGTCGGTGACCAGGACGTGGGTCTCCACCCGCTGGTCGCTCATCGGGAGCAGCTCCACTCCGGGCTGCCAGCGGTCGGCCAGGGCCGCGGTGACCTGCGACAGGGGGTAGCCGGCGTCCAGCATCCGGGTGCGGATCAGGTGGGTGGCCAGGTCGCGATCGCCGAGGCCGAACCAGGTCGGCTCGGCCCCGTAGGCGGCCAGCTCGTCCTTGACCCGCCAGGTCTCCTCGGCCAGACCCCAGCCGCGCTCGGGGTCGATGCCGCCGCCGAGGGTGTACATCACGGTGTCGAGGTCCGGGCAGATGCGCATGCCGTGCAGCGTCACGTCGTCGCCGGTGTTGACCACGGCAGTGATCCGTGACCCCCGCGTGACGTCCTTGAGTCCGGTGAGGAACCGGGCGCCACCGATGCCACCGGCGAGAACGACGATCTCCACGAAAGTCATCGTGCCTCATCGGCACTTGTCGCCTTTTCGCCCGGCGTGTCGTGGCGCAGAACGAGAACTGACGAAGGATCTGTGACGAGTGGGGCTCCTGTGGTCATTTGATTACACCATGCGAAGTTGACGGTCACCCAACGACACGCGTGTAATTCCCGCGGTGTCATCGAGGTCCGAACCCGGGAACGTCCCGCCGGTTCCGCCTCGTGACGAGAGCGAGAGGGGACGCATCGTCATGGCAGAGGTGTCGTGGTTGAGCGACTACGTGAGCGCGTCCGAGCGGTCGGCCGACCGGGGCACCGTCGCCTCGACCCCCGCCTTCGGGAGCCTGCTGGGGCTCGGGGAGGACGACGCCCAGTCGTGGCAGGAGCGGGCGCTGTGCGCCGAGACCGACCCGGAGGCGTTCTTCCCGGAGAAGGGCGGCTCCACGCGGGAGGCGAAGAAGATCTGCACCGGCTGCGAGGTCAAGGCCGAGTGCCTGGAGTACGCGCTGGCCAACGACGAGCGGTTCGGCATCTGGGGCGGCCTGTCCGAGCGTGAGCGCCGGCGCCTGCGCCGCCGCGCGGTCTGAAGAAGGACCCCGTCCTCCTCGCGCCTCGCGAGCTCGGCGCGAGCCTCTGGACGGGGCCACCGGCGAGAGCTCACGCAGCCGTCGATGCGATCCGCATCGGCGGCTGTGGTCGTATGGGGCCCGTGCAGACGCGGGTGGTGAGCGGCCGCGAGCACGTCGTCCGCGAGATCCGGGCGGCCGCGCCGCTCATGTCCGCGCTGCGGGCGCCGGTTTCCGCGCGAGCGCCCTGGCTGACCGCGGTCCTCAACGTCCGGCCGCGGGCCGGCCGGCCCGTCGCGGTGGTGGTCGAACGGGCGCCGGGCGCCCGGCCGGACGGGCTGGCCCTGCTGTCGGTCCGGCGCCGCGGCGCCGCAGGCGCGATCGAGCTGCTGGGCGAGGTGGCCGGCCCGGTGCCGCCGGGCCGGCCACCCGCCCGGCTGCTCGCCCGGGACGACGACGTGGCCGCCCGGCTCGCCGCCGGGGTGCTGGCGCTCACGGCAGGTGGGGGCACTCCGTGGACCGTGTCGCTCACCGGCCTGCCGATGGGCGACCCGACGCTGCGCGCCCTCGGTGAGCTGCGCGCGGACGCGGCCTTCGCCACCGTCCGCTCCCACCGGCTGGTGGACCGGCTGGACGCCCTCGGCGGGCCGGTCGCGCGCAGCCGCGACCCGCGGGAGGTGGAGCGGTGGCTGCCCGTCCTGCTCGCTGCGCAGCCCGAGCCGGCCGGGCGCCGACTGCTGCGCGCCACGGCCCGGTTGCACGCGGCCATCGGCCAGGTCGAGGTGGCGGTCGCGCCGGGCGGCGGCTCCGCGCGGGCGGTCCTGCTGACCGTCGTCGACGGATCCGACCGGCACCCGTGGGTGGCCGGCGGGGACCCGTCGGCTGTCGGCCTCGAGATGGGGGCGCCGAGCACGTCGTTGCGGCTGGCGGCCGGCTGGTTCAGCCGCCCCGTCGCACCGCGCTGAGCCCCGGGTCGTCCAGCGACTCCGCGCGGCCGAGCCCGAGGAACAGCGTCCCCTCGGCCGGCGCCCACCGGTCGTCGCCGGCGGCGGCGTGCCGTCCGGCGGCGGCCACGGTGACGGTGAGCTCGTACACCCGGCCGGTGTAGACCGGCACGCTGCCCGCCGGGCGGGTGTACGTCGGGAACCGTCCGGTCAGCCGCAGCCGCCCGTCCTCCACCGTGGTCCGGAGGGCGGGGGAGGGCAGGTCGGCGTACTCCACGGGGCCGGGCGTGCAGCCGGCGGCCGCCGGGTCCGGCGGGGCGTCGGCGGACAGGCAGTTCCAGGTGGGCAGCCGGACGTGGGCCAGCGCCGTCCCGTCGGTGCGGCGGGTCACACCGACCGCGGGGACGGTGACCGTGGCACCGACCGCGCGGGGCTCCAGGACCAGCGGCTCGAAGACCAGCCGGGCCGCCCAGCCGCCGTCGTCGAGGGGGACCGACAGCATCGCGAGCGTCCCCGCCCCGCGCTCGCCCGGCAGCGGGTCGTCCGGGACGGTGGGCAGCGGGGGCACCGGCGGGTCGGAGGTCACCGGTGCGGGCGGCCCGGCCGGAGGAGCGGCCGGGCCGCTGCCCTCGCCGTCGTCGTCCGCCACCGACTCGACGCCGGCCAGCAGTGCGAGCACCGCGATCAGCGCCAGCGCGGCGGCGGCGAGGGCGAGCAGCACCCGGCCCGCGGCCCGGTCGCCCTCGGTGTCGCCGTCGCCGTCGCCGGCGGGTGCGGTGCGGGACGGCGCGGGCCGGCCCTGCGGTGGCGCGGCGCCCGGTGTGCCGGGCGGAGCGGCGCGGAAGGACGGGAGGTCGTCGTCCGGGAACGTCGGCAGTGGCGGAGCGGGAGCCGGTTCCGGCGCCGGGGCGGCCGGCCGGCGACGGGCGAGCGGGGCGGCGAGCAGCCCGGCCAGCAGGAGCAGGACGACGCCCAGCACTCCTGCCACGGCGGCGTCCATCGCCGCTCAGCATCTCAGGACCGCCGGCCGGCTCCGCCCGCCGAGGTCCCGGAGCGGCTCCACGGGCGGCCCTGTCGCCCATCCCTCCGAGCGGCCGGGCGCGGCGGCTGCGACGATCCGGGCATGGTCGGGAACGGGGCCGGCGCCACCGACGGCGCTCTGCGCGAACGGCTGGAGGCGCTGCTCGGCGAGCTGGGTGTGGCCTCGCCGCCGACGAGCGTGGCCGACCACGGTGCACGGCTGGGCACGGTGACCGGGGTGCTGCCCGACCGGGTCCTCGACCTGGCGGTCACCGAGAGCGGGCGGCGGCGGCTGCGGGCCGAGCTGCGGGGCCGGCGCTGGGCGGAGGAGCGGGGAATCGGGGTCCCCGAGGTGCTGGCCGCGGCCGACGACGGGCGCTGGCTGCTGTCCCGCCGCCTGCACCCGGCGCCGTCGGGCGGCCCGCAGTGGACGGAGGCCGCTGTCGCCGCCGCCGTCCGCATCGCACCGCTGCCGGCGCCTCAGGGACGACCGTGGCAGCCGCCGGCCGGGCGCGGGCTGGGCCGGGTGCGCGGCACGGTGCAGGACGCCGGGCGGCTCGTGCGGGCGGGGGTGCGGCTGACCGAGCTGCGCGCCGTCCGGGTCGCCGCCGCCCAGCTGCCGCTGTCGGAGGTGACCCACGGTGACTTCTGCGCGGCCAACGCCGTCCTCGATGCCGAGCGCGGGCTCGTGGTGCTCGAGTGGACGGGGGTCCGCGCGGGGCCGCGGCACCGGGACCTGCTGACGCTGTGGGCGTCGACCCCCGGTGCGGAGGACCGGGAGCGGATCGCCGACACGGTGCTCGACCGCACGGCCGGCTGGGAGGGCCCCGACGTCGGCCTGCTGTGGCATGCCGTCGCCCTCGAGCAGCTGGTCGGGCGGGTGACCGGCTCGGGCCGGTCCGAGGGGCCGGACCTCGCCGCCGCCCGCAGTCGGCTCAGCGAGGCGCGGTCGCGCGCGGCCGAGCTGGGCAGCCCGGTCGCCGGCTGAGTCATCCGGTGGGGTCGATCTCCTCGGGATCGCGCCCCAGCAGCACGGCGACCTGGTCGACGACCACGTCGCGGACCAGGTCGGCGAGGTCGTCGCGGTCGTGCGCGCGGATCTCCAGCGGACGGCGGTAGACGACGATCCGCGCCGGCACCTCGCGGCCGCCGTCGCGGTGCGCCGGCAGCACGCGGGCGAGCGGCACGCTGCCGTCGTCGAGGACGTCGGCGTCGAGGACCACCTCGTCGGGGCTGGTGTGCTCGACCCAGGGCACGTCCTCGACGGCGAACTCCACGCCGGCCAGCTCCCGCTCCCAGCGGCGCTCCAGGTCCTCCACGGCGTCGAGCACGAGGTCGTCGAACTGCTCGGCCCGGCTGCGGGAGAGGGGGACCTCGCCGGGGACCAGCCGCCCGCGGAGTCCTCGGCCGTGCCGGTCACGGCGGGACCGCGACGGTCGGTGGGGAGGACGGGTCATGGCGACAGGAGGGTACGACTCAGCGGGGCAGCCGGCGCCACAGCACGCGGGGAGCGATGCGCATCAGCGCCGACAGCCAGCGCAGCGAGGCCGGCACCCAGACGATCTCCCGATCACGGGCCAGCGCGGCGACGACCGCGTCGGCGACGGTGTCCGGCGTGCTGGAGAGGGGTGCCGGCGCCATCCCGGCGGTCATCCGGCCGATGACGAATCCCGGGCGGACGAGCAGCAGTCGCACACCGGTGCCGGCGAGGGCATCGGAGAGGCCGCTCGCGAAGCCGTCGAGCCCGGCCTTCGCCGAGCCGTAGACGTAGTTGGCGCGGCGGACCCGCACGCCGGCCACGGAGGAGAAGACGACGAGCCGGCCCCGTCCCGCTTCCCGGTAGCGGCGGGCCAGCAGGGTGAGCACGTGCACCTGGGCGACGTAGTCGGTGTGGACCACGGCCACCGCTGCGGCCGGGTCCTGCTCGGCGGTGGCCTGGTCGCCCAGCACCCCGAAGGCCACGAGCGTGGTGCCGGGCAGCCCGTGCCGGCGCTCCACGTCTGCGAGGACGCTCTCGTGGCCGGTCAGGTCGTCGGCGTCGAACTCGACGCAGTCCACCCTGGTGGCGCCGGCGGCGCGCAGCAGCCGGACCTCGTCGGCGAGGTCGTCGGCGCGGCGGGCGGCCAGCACGACGTGCCGTGATCCGGCCGCGACCAGGCGCCGCGCGACGGCCAGTCCGATCTCGCTGCGGCCCCCGAGGACCAGGATCGGGTCGCTGCCGGTGCCCATGGGGTCCATCGTGCAGGATGTGGCTCCTGCACCCGTCACCGGAGAAACCCGGTGCGCCTGCTCCCATCCCCGCGGTCGCGCGTCTACTGTCAGCCCCGTGAGGAACCGGTGGTGAGGCAGTCACGTCGCTGCTCGCGCAGCGGTTGCGCGCAACCGGCAGCGGCGACCCTGACCTACGTGTACGCGGAGTCGACCGCGGTCGTGGGCCCGTTGGCGACCTTCTCGGAACCGCACAGCTACGACCTCTGCGAGTTCCACGCCGAGCGGCTGACCGTGCCACGCGGATGGGAGGTCGTCCGGCACGAGATCGACGTCGACGACGTCGGCCCGACCGGTGACGACCTGCTCGCTCTGGCCGACGCCGTGCGCGAGGCCGCCCGGCCCGAGCCCCCCCGCGACCCGGCCGACGACGGCCGCGGAACGCGCCGTGGTCACCTCCGGGTGCTACCCGACCTCAGCTGAGGCAGCCCGGGCGCGGCCCTGCCGTGCGCCGCTCCGCGTCACCGCCGGATCTCATCCGCGCCGGGACCAGACCGGCGTCCCCAGTTCTCTCCGGGCGGCTCCGCATCCTCTGCGTCGCGTCGCGTTCGCCGGCGTGCGCTCAGCGCCGGGCGACCCGGGGAGGCGTCGGGTCAGAAGGGTGCGGGTGGGTCGCCGGGGCGGGCCGGTCGTCCGCAGACGGCGAGCCGGATGCGTTCGCGGCGTTGGGTGGGGGTGAGGCGG
>NZ_JBJNRJ010000017.1:0-71018 GCF_046233715.1 Trujillonella humicola
CCCCCCCCCCCCCCCCCCCCCCCCCCCCCCCCCCCCCCCCCCCCCCCCCCCCCCCCCCCCCCCCCCCCCCCCCCCCCCCCCCCCCCCCCCCCCCCGGCCGCACGGTCAGGTGAGGTTGGCGGGGGCCTCGGCGGGGACGTCGAGGTGCTCGAGCAGGGCGACGACGAACTCCTGCGGCCGCTCCACGTGCGGCGAGTGCCCGACCCCGGGCAGGAGCACCTCGCGGTAGGCGCCGCCGGTCGCGGCGTAGCGGTCCAGCAGCGCGCGGGTCTGGGTGACCATCGGCTGCGGCGGGCACTCCGCCTCTCCCGGCCAGCCCGGCACCGCGCCGAGCGAACCGAGGTAGGCCAGGTCGAACGCGGAGGTGTCGGAGACGATCGCGTCGGCGTCCCCGCGGATCCACAGGACCGGCGGCTTGGCCTCCAGGTCCACGACCGGGGACAGGTCCAGCACCGTCGGCGCCATCGTGTTGAGGACGCCGCGGCTCCCCGGGGCCACCCCCGGCCAGGTGCTGCTCGGCGTGCTGTCGCCGGGGTAGTGGTCGTCACCGGTGCGCGTGCTGAGCATCGAGGCGACCAGCACGTCCTCGACCGCCGGGTCCAGCGGCAGCGCGCCGGGGGCGACGTAGAAGGCGCGCAGGATCGAGCGCGGGCTGGTGGGCGCGTCGGCCGTGGTGTCGCCGGCGGCGAGCGCCGCGACGAACTCGGGGTTGGCCGCTCCGCCGCCCGAGCCCGCGCCGTCGGCCGCGAGCAGGCGCCCCTCGGGCCCGGCGGTGCCACCGAAACCGTGCGGGGACACCGGCGCGACGAGCGCGACCGAGGCCACCCGCGCCGGCGCGTCCAGCAGGTACTGCAGGACGACGGCAGCGCCCATGCTCCAGCCGACGAGGTGGACCCGGGCCGGGCCGAGCGTGTCGACCAGCGCGGCGACGTCGTCGGCCCAGTCGCGCACGCCGCGGCGGGCGTCGACCGGCAGCGGATCGGTGTCGCCGTATCCGCGCAGGTCGACGGCGAGCGGGCGCACCCGGCCGGTGCCGGCCAGCGCGAGCATCGTCGGCTGCCAGAACAGCGACGAGCTCACGTTGCCGTGCACGAACAGGACGACGTCCCCGCCGGCCCCGGCCAGCCCACCGAGGTCGACGTTGTCGGGGTGGACGACGTTCTGCGTCAGCCGCGGGGTCGCCACCCGGGTGGCGCGGACGTCGGGCAGCAGCACACCTGTCATGGGGCCTCCTCGGGGCACGGGGTGGCCCACGCTAACCGGGCGGCGACGACGCCCGCCGCATCCCGGGAACTGCCAGGGAGCCGACCTACCCTCGGTGGCGATGTCCACCCCCCGCCACCGGAGCCGGTCCGGCGCCCGCGGCGGGACCGGACGCCGAGGAGCCACCGCGCGGCGGGGCGGGACCAGAACCCGCCGGCGGGGGCCGGGACGACCCGTCGGCCGGCGCGGACGCCGGAGCCTGGCGCCGGCGTGGCTGGGCTGGGCCGCCGCCCTGGTGGTCCTGACGGTGCTGGTGGTCGTGGGGATCACCAGGGCCGGTGAGCGCACCCCCGCCACGGCGACCGGCCGGTGCACCGTGGCCGGCAGCGATCTGGTGCTGACCGGCGAGCAGGCCGCGTCCGCGGCGACGATCGCGGCGGTGGCACGGGCACGGGGCCTGCCGGAGCGGGCGGTGGTCATCGCCCTGGCGACCGCGCAGCAGGAGTCGACGCTGCGCAACCTCGACTACGGCGACCGCGACTCCCTCGGGCTGTTCCAGCAGCGGCCCTCGCAGGGGTGGGGCAGCCCGGAGCAGGTGCAGGACCCGGTGTACGCGGCGGGCAAGTTCTACGACGGCCTGGTCGAGGTGCGCGGCTGGGAGACGGGCCGGCTGACGGAGGTGGCCCAGGAGGTGCAGCGCAGCGGCTTCCCGGAGGCCTACCAGAAGCACGAGCCGATGGCCCGGGCCTTGACGACCGCGCTGCTCACCGGCGGCCTCGGCTGCACGTGGCAGCCGCCGGAGGTGGGCGGACGGCTCAGCGAGCGGACCGCGGCGGCCGCCGGGCAGGCGGAGCGGGAGCTGGGCGTGCCGGCCGACGAGGAGTTCGGTGCCGTCTCGATCGACCCCGCCGCCGGCTGGCTGGGCGCGAGCTGGGCCGTCGCGCACGCCGAGCGGCTGCAGGTGGACTCGGTCTCCTACGCCGGCCGGACGTGGACCGTCGACGCCGGCTGGGCCGACTCCGGCGCGGGCGACGGCGCCGTCCGCCTCGAGTTGATCACCTAGGCCAGGCCCATGCGGGCGCGGCCGTCCGGCGCCCCGGTGCAGCCGGCGGGCGAGGGGTGGGCGGGCTCGGTCAGGCGACGCGCAACCGGAGCGCGTACAGCTCGGGGTGGTCGGCGAAGGCTGGCGCCCCGCGCGGGGCGCGGCCGGGGATGCCGACGCTCCAGGTCTGGGCCAGGGCCAGCAGCGACACGACGGCGAGGACGGCGAGGAGGACGAACAGCGCGGTCACGGGAGACCTCCAGGTGCGGGGGCGCGGCGCCCCGGGGCGGGTGGCGCGCCGCCGGTTCGGCGGTGGCGCGTCGCGACGGTGCGCCCGGTCGCTTGCACGGAGGTGGCGGTGCACCTGCACCGCACTGGCAGTGCCGCCTGCGGGAGGCCGGTCAGTAGTAGCCGGTGCTCCCGTCCAGCAGTTCCCGCACGGCGTCGAGGTGCCCCACGTGCCGGGCCGTCTCCTCGACCATGTGGGTCAGCACCCACCGCAGGTGCACGCCGGCGCAGTACTGCTCGTTGCGGCAGGCGTCGTCCAGCGCGGCCGCGGCCACGATCTCGTTCGACCGGGCGCACTGCGCCGCGTACTCGTCGAGCAGCCGCTGCAGCGGAGCGCCCTCCACCTGCATGTCGGCGTCCGGCCGGGACTCGTCGAACTGCACGTTCGTGCCGGTCGGCGCGCCGGCGACGAGCACCTCGAACCAGCAGTGCTCGGTCCACCGCAGGTGGGACACGATGCCGGCCACCGTCATCAGCGGCGAGCTCGGCAGCACCGGCCGGTGCGCGTCGGCCTCGGCCAGGCCCTGGCACTTCCAGGGGACCAGCGCGCGCTGCAGGTCCAGCCAGCCGGTCAGCTGCGTGCGCTCGTCCCCGTCGACGGGCGGGCGCACGCGAGGTGGCGTCATGCCGCCCGATGCTGGCCCGCCCCCGGGGCTACCGCAGCCCGATCACGCCGAGAGCCGCTCCGCGGCCGCGTCGATGCGCTCGTCGGTCGCCGTCAGCGCCATGCGGACGTGCCGCGCGCCGGCCGGACCGTAGAAGGAGCCGGGCGCGGCGACGACGCCCAGGCCGGCCAGCCAGTCGATCGTCGCCCAGCAGTCCTCGTCGCGGGTGACCCACAGGTACAGCCCCGCCTCGGAGGCGTCGATCCGGGCGCCGGCGCCGCGCACGGCGGCGGCGAGCCGCTCCCGGCGGGCGCGGTAGCGCTCGCGTTGGCGGTCGACGTGCGCGTCGTCGGCCAGGGCCGCGGCCATCGCGGCCTGGACCGGCCCGGGCACGAGCAGGCCGAGGTGCCGGCGGACGTCCCACACCCGGCGCACCAGCTGCGGGTCGCCGGACAGCAGCCCGGCGCGGTAGCCCGCGGCGGTGGACTGCTTGGACAGCGAGTGCACCGCGAGCAGGCCGGTGAGGTCGTCACCGGCGACGGCGGGGTGCAGGAGGGACCGGGGCGCGACGTCCCAGCCGAGCATCGCGTAGCACTCGTCGGCGACCACCGGGACGCCGTGCCGGCGCCCCCAGGCCACCCAGTCGCGCAGCTGGTCGTCGGAGAGGACGCGGCCGTGCGGGTTGCCCGGCGAGTTCAGCCAGACCAGCACGACGTCCCCGGGTTCGCCCGGCGGGACGTCGCTGCGCAGCACCGACAGCCCGGCCACCACGGCGCCGACCTCGTAGGTCGGGTAGGCGATCTCGGGGATCACCACCGTGCCCGCGCCGCGCAGACCCAGCAGCGTGGGCAGCAGGGCGACGAGCTCCTTGGAGCCCACCGTCGGGACGACCGAGGGAGCGGCCGCGAGCGGGTCGGGCAGCCGCACGCCGAGCCGGCGCTCCAGCCAGCCGGCCGCCGCCGTCCGCACGTCCGCGGTACCCAGCGCCGTCGGGTACCCGGGCGAGTTGCCCGCCGCGGCGAGCGCGGCGGTCAGGACCTCAGGGGTGTCGTCGACCGGGGTGCCGATGGACAGGTCGACGACGCCGCCGGGGTGCGGGGGGGGGGGGGGGGGGGGGGGGGGGGGGGGGGGGGGGGGGGGGGGGTGGGGGGGGGGGGGGGGGGGGGGGGCGGGGGGCGGGGGCGGGCGGGGGCCGCCGGGGGGGGGGGGGGGGGGGCCGCCGCCGGGGGGGGCGCCCGCCAGCGAGTCCCAGGGGAAGTCCGGCAGCCCGGCGCCCGCCTCGTGGGGCGTCAGTGCCCTTCGCCCTGGGGCGGCAGCGCCGCGACCAGGGGGTGGTCCTTGGCGATCTTGCCGGTCTTGGCCGCGCCGCCGGGGCTGCCCAGGTCGGAGAAGAACTCCACGTTGGCGTTGTAGAAGTCCTTCCACTTGTCCGGGACGTCGTCCTCGTAGTAGATGGCCTCCACCGGGCAGACCGGCTCGCACGCACCGCAGTCGACGCACTCGTCGGGGTGGATGTAGAGCATCCGGTCGCCCTCGTAGATGCAGTCCACCGGACACTCGTCGATGCAGGCCTTGTCGAGGACGTCGACGCAGGCCTGGGTGATCACGTAGGTCACGGTGTTGCCTCCCGAACACGCGGCTCGACCGGGGCTCCCGCCTCCGGCCACATCTCGTCGCACAGTATGACGTCCCGCCCGTCGGCGGGTGCGACCGGCCGGGGAACTCACCCCGTCGAGTCGTCCGCGACCGGCGCCGCGGAGGATCGGACCATGGGACAGAGCCGCTCGCCGCTGGACGTCGCCGGGCTGGAGCGCCTGGCCGCCCGCGGGTGGCACGGCTGGGAGTGCGACCGGCTCGGGGACTGGCTGCTGCGCGCCGGCGGGGGCTTCACCGGCCGCGCCAACTCCGCGCTGGTGGTCGGGGACCCGGGACGCGCCCTGCCCGAGGCGGTCGACGCGGTCGCCCGCTGGTACGCCGAGCGCGGCCTGCGACCGACGGTGCAGCTGCCCGGCGCGCAGGCCCGCGCGGCGGGGACCGCCTTCACCGCGGCCGGCTGGGAGCGCGACGAGGACGTCCTGGTGCTGACCGCGCCGCTACCGCCGGGGAGCGGGGACCCGGCGGTGCCGGTCGTCCTCTCCCCCGCCCCGGACGACGCCTGGCTGGCCGGTTACCGGCACCGGGGCTCGCCGCTCCCGCCGGCCGCACGGCGCGTGCTCACCGGCGCGGAGGACGTCGTCTTCGCCTCGGTCCGGCCGGCCGCCCCGCCGGCGCCGCCGGCCGCCGTCGCCCGGGGGGTGGTCACCGACGACTGGCTGGGCGTCAGTGCCGTGACGGTGGCCGAGGAGCACCGCCGCCAGGGTCTGGCCACCGCCGTGACGGCCGCGCTGTACGCGTGGGCCGCGGGACGGGGCGCGCGCTGGGCGTATCTGCAGGTGGCCGCCTCGAACACGCCGGCGCGGGCGCTCTACCGACGGGACGGCTTCATCGAGCACCACCGCTACCACTACCGGCGGGCGCCGCTGTCCTGAGCGGAACCGGACGGCTCGCGCGGCACGGGCGGGGTCCCGAGCACGCGGCCGACGGCGACCGAGGCCCCGAGCACGCCGAGCAGCAGGAAGCCCAGGCCGCGCCAGTCCCCGGGCAGGAGGACGTCCCCCTCGGGCCGCTGCTGGCTGGCCGGGACGACGACGAGGAGCCACACCACCGCGGGGACCACCGCGGCCACCCGTGAGCGGGTGACGTGGTGGGTGAGGGTGACCAGCAGGAGGTTCGCGGCGAAGGCGGCGGGGATCGACAGCGGCAGGGGGACGGAGCCGACGTGCAGCGGCAGCCAGAACACCTGCACGACGGCGAACCAGGCGGCCACGACCGCGGCGACCAGACCGCCGGCGACGGCTCGGAGGCGGCCGGCCGGCGTCACCCGGTCAGCCCGGCGAACAGGTCGTCCTCCCAGCCCTCGGGCCCGGTCCCGGCCGGCCCGCGCTCGCCCCGGACCAGGCGGTAGTGCTCGATGCCGAGCACCTCCTGCCCGAAGTTGTTCGACAGCGCGAAGAACGGGCCGTCGACGGTGATCTGGGTGGCGTGCGCGCGCATGGCGGCGTCCTTGGCACCGGCGTGCCCCCGCCCGTCGACGGCGGCGGTGACCAGCTCGTCGGGCACCCCGAAGGGGATCTCGTCGATCTCGCCCAGCTGCTCGAACGGCGAGGCCTGCCCCAGCGACGCCATGGCCTCGGCGCCGGCCCGCAGCACCGACCGCGGGACGCAGCACCAGTAGACCTTCGCCACGTCCCACGGCTGCCCCAGGTCCGGGCGGTAGGCGGGATCGGCGGCGGCGTCCACCGCGGCCATCGCGACCCGGTGGGCCTGGATGTGGTCGGGGTGGCCGTAGCCGCCGTTCTCGTCGTAGGTGACGACGACCTGCGGCCGGATCTCCCGGACGACGGCGACGGCGTGCCCGACCGCCTCGTCCAGGTCGGCGTTCCAGAAGGCGCGCGGCTTGGTGTTGGCCTCGGTGCCCATCATCCCGGAGTCGCGGTAGCGCCCCGCGCCGCCGAGGAAGCGCCAGTCGGTCACCCCGAGCGCGGTCATCGCCGCCGACAGCTCGCCGATGCGGAAGCCGCCGAGCTGGTCGGCCTGGTCGGCGGCGAGCTGGGCGAGCCCGGGGACGAGGACCTCGCCCTCCTCGCCCAGCGTGCAGGTCAGCAGCGTGACCTCGGCGCCCTCGGCGACGTAGCGGGCCATGGTGGCGCCGTTGTTGATCGTCTCGTCGTCGGGGTGGGCGTGCACGAGCAGCAGCCGGCGGTCAGCGGTCACGGTGGGCCATCCTCCCGCACGGGGATCACCCAGCCCGCTCGACGGGGACGACCGTGCGGGCCTCGGCGAAGTGGCAGGCCGACGGGTGCCCCTGGCCGCGGTCGACGAGCGCGGGCGGCTCCTCGGCGCAGATGTCCTGGGCCTTCCAGCAGCGGGTGCGGAACCGGCAGCCGGAGGGCGGGTCGGCGGGGCTGGGGACGTCCCCCTGCAGCAGGATCCGGTCCTTCTGCCCGCGCAGCGCCGGCTCGTGCAGCGGCACCGAGGACAGCAGCGCCTGCGTGTAGGGGTGCGACGGGGTCGTGTAGACCTCGACGTCGGTGCCCTCCTCGACGATGGAGCCGAGGTACATGACCGCGACGCGGTCGGAGATGTGCCGCACCACCGACAGGTCGTGGGCGATGAAGAGGTAGGAGAGCCCGAGCTCGTCCTGCAGGTCCTCGAGCAGGTTGACGACCTGGGCCTGCACGGAGACGTCGAGGGCCGACACCGGCTCGTCGCACACGATGACCTCGGGGCGCAGTGCGAGGGCCCGGGCGATGCCGATCCGCTGCCGCTGGCCGCCGGAGAACTGGTGCGGGTAGCGGTTGACGTAGTCGGGGTTGAGGCCGACGCGGTCGAGCAGTTCCTGGGTCCGCTGCAGGCGGCCCTTCTTCGGCGCGACGTCGGAGTGCACCGACCACCCCTCGGCGACGATGTCGCCGACGGTCATCCGCGGGTTCAGCGACGCGTACGGGTCCTGGAAGATGATCTGCACCTCGCGCCGGTAGGCCTTGAGCGCGCGGCCGGTGAGCCGGGTGACGTCGCTCCCCTTGTAGACGATGGAGCCGTCGGTCGGCTTCTCCAGCGCGACCAGCAGCTTCGACACCGTCGACTTGCCGCAGCCGGACTCGCCGACCAGGCCGACGGTCTCGCCGCGGCGCAGCGTCAGGTCGACGCCGTCGACCGCGCGGACGTGGCCGATGGTCCGCTTGAAGACGACGCCCTGGGTGAGCGGGAAGTGCTTCTTCAGGCCGCGGATCTCGAGCAGGGTCTCCCCGTCCGCGCCGCGGATGCGGCCGGCCGGGGACGACGCGGACGCCGCCGTGGCACCGGTGGGCTCAGACACCCAGGACCTCCTCGCTGTAGTGGCAGGCCGCCTCCCGGCCCGGGACGACCAGGCGCAGCGGCGGGACGTCGGTGGCGCACTCGCGGCCCGGCGCCGCGGCGGCGCCCAGCTTGCGGTGCGCGCACCGCGGGTGGAACGGGCAGCCGGCCGGGATCGCGGCGAGGTTCGGCGGCTGGCCCACGATCGGCTGCAGACGGCCCCCCTTCGCCTCGACCTGCGGGACGGAGCTCATGAGCCCGCCGGTGTAGGGGTGCGCCGGGTCGGTGAACACGTCGTCGACGGTGCCCCACTCGACGATGCGGCCGGCGTACATGACCGCGACGTCGTCGGCGACCTCGTTCACCACGCCCAGGTCGTGGGTGATGAGGATCAGGCCCATCCCGGTCTCCCGCTGCAGGTCCTTGAGCAGGTCCATGACCTGCGCCTGCACGGTGACGTCGAGAGCCGTGGTGGGCTCGTCGGCGATGAGGATGCGCGGGTCGAGCGCGATCGCCATGGCGATCATGACCCGCTGGCGCATGCCGCCGGAGAACTGGTGCGGGTAGTCGTCCACCCGCTTGGCCGCCGCCGGGATGCGGACGCGGTCCATCAGCTCCACCGCGCGCCGCTTGGCCTCCTTGCGCGAGGCGCCCTGGTGGACCCTGAACATCTCGCCGATCTGCCATCCGACGCTGTAGACCGGGTTCAGCGACGACAGGGCGTCCTGGAAGATCATCGAGATGCCCGGGCCGCGCAGCTTGCGCTGCTCCTCGGCCGACATCTGCAGCATGTCCCGGCCCTGGAAGCGGATGCCGCCCCCCGTGATGACCGCCGGCGGCGTGTCGAGGATGCCCATGATCGCCTGGGCGGAGACCGACTTGCCCGACCCGGACTCGCCCAGGATGGCGAGGGTCTGCCCCTCGGCGAGGGTGTAGCTCACCCCGTTGACGGCGTTGACCACACCGGCGCGGGTGCGGAACTCGACGTGCAGGTCGTCGACGTCCAGCAGCGCCGCGCCCGGGGCGGCCGGCGGGAGGGTGGACGTGGTCTCGGGTCGGGTCATGCGCGCTGCCTCGGGTCGAGGGCGTCGCGCAGCGCGTCGCCCATCATGATGAAGGCCATCACGGTCAGGGTCAGGACGATGCTGGGGAACAGCACCAGGTGGGGCTCGGTCCGGATGAGGTCCTGGCCGGCGGCGATCTGCAGCCCCCACGACAACGCCGGCCGCTGCAGCCCGACGCCCAGGTAGGTCAGGGTCGCCTCGGCCGCGATCAGCACGCCGATGGTGATCGTCGTGTAGACCAGCACGGGCGCGACCGCGTTGGGCAGGATGTGCCGGAGCAGGATGCGGCTGTTGGAGGCGCCCATGGCGCGGGCGGCGGCCACGTAGTCGGAGCTCTTGACCGCGATGACCTGGGAGCGCACCAGCCGCATCGCCGTCATCCAGCCGAACAGCGCCAGTGCCAGCGCGACGGCGCCCGGTCCCCGGCTGTTGATGATCGGGATGTCGGTCTGCGGCCCCACCCGGAGCAGCACCAGCGCCCCGAGGACCAGCGGCAGGGCGTAGAAGACGTCGGCGATCCGGGAGAGCACCCCGTCGGTGAAGCCGCCGAAGTACCCGGCGATGGCGCCGACGACCACACCGAGCAGCAGCACGACCAGGACGGCGAACACGCCGATGATCAGCGAGTTCCGGGCGCCGTAGACCACGGCGGCCTGGTAGTCGCACCCCTGCTGGTCGAACCCGAACCAGTGCTGCGCCGACGGCCTGGCCCTGGAGTTGGCCAGCACGCAGTCGCGCGGGTCGGCCCCGCGGGCGAACAGCTGCGGGAACAGGGCCATCAGGACGAACACGAGGGTGAGGAAGGCGCCGATCCAGAAGAGGACGTTGCGCTTGAGCGAGTCCCACGCGTCGGACCACAGGCTGTTCTGCCGGGCGCTGGTGACGTCGACCGACGGGCTGGCCAGCCCGGTGGTGGTGCCGGCCTCGACCTCGTCGTGCAGCAGGTCGCGCTGTTGCTGGTCAGTCATAGCGGATCCTCGGGTCGAGGACGGCGTAGAGCACGTCGACGACCAGGTTGAAGAAGATGAAGAAGAAGACCATCAGCGTCACGATGCCGACGACGACGGCGCCTTCCTGCCGGCCGATGGAGTTGAAGACCTCGCGGCCGATGCCGGGCAGGTTGAACACCGACTCGGTGACGATCGCGCCGCCGAGCAGGGCCCCGATGTCGGCGCCGATGAACGTCACGACGGGGATCAGGCTGTTGCGCAGCGTGTGCCGGACGACGACCCGGCTCGGGGGCAGTCCCTTCGCCTTCGCCGTCCGCACGTAGTCGGCGCGCATGTTCTCCGCGATGCTGGTCCGCGTCAGCCGCGCCACGTAGGCGAGGGAACCCGCGGCGAGGACCAGCCCCGGGAGGATGTAGCTGTACCAGCCCTCGCGGGTGCCGGCGATGGGGAACCAGCCGAGCTTGAGCCCGAAGGTGAGCTGCGCGAGGAAGGCGAGCACCAGGATCGGGATGGACACGATGACGGTGGTGGAGACCAGCACCAGGTTGTCGAAGAAGCTGTTGCGGCGGATCCCGGCGAGCACGCCGGCGATCAGGCCGATGACGGCTTCGAAGATCACCGCGACGATGGTCAGCCGGATGGTGACCGGCAGCGTGCGCTCGATCGTGTCCAGCACCGGCCGGTCACGGAAGTCGGTGCCCAGGTCACCCTGGAACAGGCCCTGCAGGTAGTACCAGTACTGCTGCCACAACGGGGCGTCCAGGTGGTATCGCTCCCTGAGCACGGCCTCGGTGGCGGGCGAGACCCGCCGGTCGCCGCCCAGGGCGGCGATGGGGTCACCCGGCAGGGCGTACACCATCGCGAAGATCAGGACGGATGCCCCGAGCAGCACGGGGATGGTCAGCAGAAGTCGGCGGGCGATGTAGCGGCCCATGGTCCCCCTCCGGGGTGCGTGGCGACGCGGTCAGCTCCCGCGCGCCGGAGTCCATCGTGCCGGTCGGTCGCCGCACGCGCTCGCGCGTGCGAGCAGCGTCACGGGCGCCACCAGCGCGCCGGCAGCGCACGCGCCGCCGGGGACGACCGTCCTGGTCGGACGGACGCCCCCGGCGGGTGGTGCGGGTCCTGCTGGCGGGTCAGGTCAGTTGACGGTGACCTCGGTGAGGACGACCCGCTGGAACAGGTCGAGCCGCACGTTGTCCACGTTCTCGCTGTGGACGCTCTGGATCTCGGTGAAGAACATCGGGGCCATGGGCATGGCCTCGGCGATGATGTCCTCCGCCTGCTGGTACAGCTCGATGGCCTCGTCCTCGCTACCGGCCTGGTCGCCCTGGCTGATCAGGTCGGCCACCTGCGGGTCGGTGTAGAAGGAGTAGTTCGACCCGACGGGCGGCAGCGAGGCCTGGGTGAGCAGCGGGGTCAGGTAGCTCTCAGCCGCCGGGTAGTCGAAGCTCCAGCCGAAGCGGAACGGACCCGTGAAGCCCTGCTCCTCGCCCAGCGGCAGGTACTGGGCGAAGTCCAGGTCCCCGCGCAGGGCGAAGTCGACGCCGAGGTTCTGGCGCAGCTGGTTGCCCACGGCCTCCATCCAGGCGTCGTGGCCGGCGCCGGCGTTGAACCAGAGGTCGACCGGCTGGCTGCGGTCGAAGCCCGCCTCGTCCAGCAGGGCGTTGGCGGCGTCGGCGTCGAAGGTGCAGAAAGTGCAGGAGGCCTCGCGGTAGCCGTCGACGACCGGCGCGATGAACGAGTCGGCCGGGGTGCGGGTGCCGGAGAAGATCGCCTCGGAGATGGCGCCCCGGTCGATGCCCATGGAGATCGCCTGGCGGACCCGCGGGTCACCGAAGCGGGCATCGTAGGTCGGGAAGCCGAGGTAGGTGATCTGCGAGACCTCGGTCCGGATGAAGCGGTCGCCGAACTCGCTCTCCGCCGACTCGATGACCTCCGGCGGGATGACGTCGACGATGTCGACGTTGCCGTCCTGGGCGTCGGTGTAGGCGGTGCTCTGCTCGGTGTAGATGACGAACTCGACGCCGTCGGCCTGGGCGGCGTCGTCCCCGGCGTAGTCGTCGTAGCGGGTCAGCGTGATGCCCTGACCCGGCTGGAAGTCGCCGTCGGCCTGGAAGGGGCCGTTGCCGATCGGCCGGGTGCCGAAGGCGTCGGGGTCCTCGAAGAAGGCGTCGGGCAGCGGGTAGAACGAGTTGTAGCCCACGACCGCGGGGAACAGCGCGAAGGGCGCGGTCAGCTCGACGGTGAAGGTCAGGTCGTCCTGGACCTGCAGGCCGGACAGCTCGGTCGCCGCCCCGCTCTCCAGCTCGGAGTACCCGTCGATGCGGGACAGGTAGGAGCCGCCGTCCTGCGTGTTCTGCGGGTCGGCGGTGTAGTTCCAGGCGTCGACGAACGACTGGGCGTCGACCGCGGTCCCGTCGTGGAACGTCCACCCGTCCTTGAGGGTGATGGTCCAGCTCTGGTTGTCCTCGGACTCGATCGACTCGGCGACGCCGTCGTAGACGACCTCGCCCTCCTCGCTGAACTTCACGAGGCCGGTCCACAGCGCGTTGACGATGCGGTCGCCGTTCTGCTCGGTCGTGTCGCCGGGGACCAGCGCGTTCTCCGGCTCCGAGGTGTAGATGGTGAACGTGCCGGCGCCACCGCCACCGCCGGAACCGCCGTCGTCGCCTCCGCCGCCGCAGGCGGACAGCAGCATGGCGCCGGCCACGGCGGTCGCGACGAGCGCGGCAGGGCGCTTGTTGAGCTTCACGTGAGAGGCCTCTCTCGTCCCGTGTTCACGGGTGATACGGACTGGGCAGACCAGGCCCCGGCGCGAGGCCGGCGGCCTGGCGGTCATCTGTCGGGCGTGTGAACGGAGAGTGATCGCTCCGTGACACTGCACCAACGCTAGGCGGCCTCCCGGGGGCCCGCCACCGGCGTTGTCCGATTGTGACCGGAGCTCACGATCGCACACCGCCACCGGAAGCCATCCGTGGGGAGGGGGCCCCGACAGGAGCGCTTGCGGCCCGCGCGGCTGACACCCGGACGGATTACGGCGACCGCGGAGCGTGTCGTCGCAGGTCGGGGTGGGTAGTGCTTCCTCCGCATCCGAGGAGAGGAGCTCACCATGAGCAGCGAGGACAAGCTCAGCAACAAGGCCCAGGAGCTGGCCGGCCGGGGCAAGGAGACGCTGGGCGCGGCCACCCACGACCGGGACCTCGAGGCCGAGGGCAAGAAGGACCAGACGGCGGGCAGCCTCAAGCAGGCCGGCGAGAAGATCAAGGACGCCTTCAAGTGATCCGGCCGGCCTGCGGGCCGGCGGTACGGCGCACCGACGAGGGGGTGCGGGCTGCGGCCCGCACCCCCTCGTGGCGTGCGGTCAGCGGGCTGCGCCGCGCCCCAGCAGGGCGGTGACGGCCGGCAGCAGCGGGCGGTCGGCCGGGATCCAGTCCAGCTCCGGCAGGTCGGCGGCGCGCACCCAGCGCAGCTCGGCGTGCTCGTGCGGGGTGACCACGCCGGCGGCGACCCGGCCCCACCACACGCGCAGCGTCGACGCCCCGGGAGCGCCCCCGCCCACGACGCCGTCCAGGGGGACCTCGCCGAGGAACGCCTGCGGCGCCACGTCGACCCCGAGTTCCTCGCGGCACTCCCGGACCAGCGCGTCCAGGTCGGGCTCCCCCGGCTCGACCTTGCCGCCGGGGAACTCCCAGCAGCCGGCGAAGGGGCCGCCGGCGCGCTGGGCGACCAGCACGCGGTCTCCCTGCACGAGGGCGACCCCGACCACCTGCACGACGTCGAGGGCCGCTCGCGCGGCCGCGGCGGCGTAGGCGTCCAGGTGGGCCTGCATCGCCCGGACGACGCGCCGGCGCAGGACCAGCTGGTCGACCGCGCCGGCGACTCCCGGCGGCAGGGCGGTCGCCCAGTCCAGCTGCTCGTCCACGAGCGTGCCCGCCCCGGTCGCCGAGTAGCGGCGGGAGTGGGTGAGCCACCGCCACCCGCGGCGCGGCCCGGCGGCGTAGACGTCGCGGAACGGCCGCAGGGACACGACCTCCTGCAGCGGCTCGCCCCACGGACGGCCCAGGGCCCGGGCGACGTCGAAGGCAACGGTCAGCGGGGCCTCGACCACCGTGGTGAAGCGGAGCTGGTACACCGCGTCACCCTGGCAGACGGCGCCGCAGTGGCCGGAGAGGCGGCAGGATGGGGCGATGCGCATCACCGCCCGGGTGGACTACGCCGTCCGCGCCGCCGTCGAGCTGGCCGCCGTCGCACCCGGCGCCCTGACCTGCGGCGAGATCGCCGCCGCGCAGGAGATCCCCGCCCGGTTCCTGCAGTCGATCCTGGGCGACCTCCAGCACGCCCGGCTGGTGACCAGCCAGCGCGGCCGGGAGGGCGGGTACCGCCTGGCGCTGCCGCCGGAGGAGATCTCGATCGCCCGCGTCATGCGCGTCGAGCAGGGCTTCCTCGCCGAGGTGCACGGCCAGCGCCCCGAGGACGTCAGCTACCCCGGCACCGCCGAGCCGCTGGCCGCGGTGTGGGTGGCCGCGCGGGCCGCCTACCGCCGCGTGCTCGAGGAGGTCTCGCTGGCCGACGTCGTCGCCGGCAAGCTGCCGGCCGACGTGGCCGAGCTGGCGGCGGTCGAGGACGCCTGGCGGTCCTTCGGCGACTCCCCCGGGGCCTGACCGCCGCAGCGCTGCGCGAGACTGGCGCCCATGAGCAGCTCTCCCCGGGCCGGCGTCGCCGTCTTCCTCACCGGGCTCTCCGGCGCGGGGAAGTCCACGATCGCCGACGCCCTGGTGGCGCGGCTCGAGGCCGACGGGCGGCCGGTCACCGTGCTGGACGGGGACGTCGTCCGCACGCACCTGTCCAGCGAGCTCGACTTCAGCCGGGAGCACCGCGACCTCAACATCCGGCGCATCGGCTTCGTCTCCGGCGAGGTGGTCCGGCACGGCGGCACGGTCGTGGTCGCGGCGATCGCGCCCTACGAGCGGGCCCGCGAGGAGGCCCGCGCGCTCGTCGAGGAGCACGGTCGCTTCCTCCTGGTGCACCTGTCCACGCCGCTGGCGGTGTGCGAGGGGCGCGACGTCAAGGGGCTGTACGCTCGCGCCCGCGCCGGGGAGATCCCCGGCTTCACCGGGATCGACGACCCCTACGAGGCGCCCGCCCGGCCCGACCTCGTCATCGACACCTCGGTGACCCCGCTGGAGGAGTCGGTGGCGCGCATCCGGGCGGCGATGGACGGGCAGCCCGCGCCGGTCGCCTGAGGGGACACCGGCGGCCGGCCGTCGCCCGGGTCACACCTGCCGCACGCCGGCGGTGTGAGACGATCGCTGGCGTGACCGGTGGTGGCGTGCTCCTCGTCGCGCGCCGGCACGTCGACCTGGCGCGCGTGAGCAGCGCCGCGTGTCGCGCCGCGCGCTGACACCAGTCCGCCCCGCAGCACCACGCTGCGCCTCCGACCTGGCAGCGCCTCCCGACCGGGACCGGCCCCGGCGAACGGCGCAGGAAGAAGTACCTGTCGTGTCCTCACCCACGCGAACCAGCAACCGCCCCCAGCGAGGCCAGGGCCAGTGGGCGCTCGGCTACCGCGAGCCCCTCAACCCCAACGAGCGGATGAAGAAGGACTCCGACGGCCTCGAGGTCCGCCAGCGGATCATCGACATCTACGCGAAGGCCGGCTTCGAGTCCATCGACCCGCAGGACCTGCGCGGGCGGATGCGCTGGATGGGCCTGTACACGCAGCGCGCCCAGGGCATCCCCGGCGGCAAGACCGCCGTCCTGGAGCCCGAGGAGCTCGAGGACTCCTACTTCATGATGCGGGTGCGCATCGACGGCGGGCAGCTGACCAGCGACGCGCTGCGGGTCATCGGCGGCATCAGCACCGAGTTCGGCCGCGACGTCGCCGACGTCACCGACCGGCAGAACGTGCAGTACCACTGGATCCGCATCGAGGACGTGCCCGAGATCTGGCGGCGGCTGGAGACGGTCGGCCTCAGCAGCATGGAGGCCTGCGGGGACGTGCCGCGCGTCATGCTCGGCTGCCCCCTCGCCGGGATCCTCGAGGACGAGGTCCTCGACGCCACCGACGTGATCGCGCAGACCGTCGAGAAGTACGTGGGCAACCCCGAGTTCAGCAACCTGCCGCGCAAGTGGAAGACGTCGATGTCCGGCTGCGTCGACCACTGCACCGAGCCGGAGATCGACGACGTCGCCTTCGTCGGCGTCCGCAACGAGGCCGGCGAGGCCGGCTACGACCTGTGGGTCGGCGGCGGGCTGTCGACCAACCCGATGTTCGGCAAGCGGCTCGGCGTCTTCGTCCGTCCCGACGAGGTGACCGAGGTCTGGGCCGGCGTCACGTCGGTGTTCCGGGACTACGGCTACCGCCGGCAGCGCAACCGCGCCCGCATCAAGTTCCTGGTGGCCGACTGGGGGCCGGAGAAGTTCCGCCAGGTCCTGCAGGACGAGTACCTGCACCGCGCCCTGCCCGACGGCCCGGCGCCCGCGCCGGCCAAGCACGACCAGCGCGACCACGTCGGCGTCAGCCGGCAGAAGGACGGCCGCAACGCCGTCGGCTTCGCGCTGCGCACCGGCCGGATCAGCGGCTCGCTGCTCACGACGATCGGGGACCTCGCCGACGAGTACGGCCGGGGCCGCGTCCGGACGACGACGCAGCAGAAGCTGGTCATCCTCGACGTCCCGGACGAGAAGGTGGAGGCGCTGGTCGAGGCACTGGCCGCGCACGACCTGCAGGTGCGGCCCAGCGCCTTCCGCCGCGGCACCATGGCCTGCACCGGCCTGGAGTTCTGCAAGCTGGCGATCGTCGAGACCAAGCAGCACGCGCAGGACCTCTACGCGGAGCTGGAGAAGCGGCTGCCCGACTTCGACGTGCCGATCGGGATCAACGTCAACGGCTGCCCGAACAGCTGCGCCCGCTTCCAGACCGCCGACATCGGCTTCAAGGGCTCGATGGTCAAGGACGACTCCGGCGAGATGGTGGAGGGCTTCCAGGTGCACCTGGGCGGCCACCTCGGCGTCGAGGCGGCGTTCGGCCGCAAGTTCCGCGGGCACAAGGTGACCAAGGCCGAGACCGCCGACTACTGCGAGCGCGTCCTGCGCGGCTTCCTCGACCGCCGCACCGACGGCGAGTCGTTCGCGCACTACGTCTCGCGGGCGGACGAGGACTGGCTCCTGTGAGTGACGAGGGCGGCGGATCGGGAAGGCAGCGCCAGCTGCCGGTGTTCCACTGCCCGTACTGCGGGGACGAGGACCTCACCCCCTACGACGACGAGAAGGCCTCGGGCTGGCGTTGCAGCGCCTGCCTGCGGGCGTTCTCCGTCCGCCTGATCGGGACGGGAGTGCAGCAGGGATGACGACCGCCATCGCGGCGACGCCGGAGCTCGCGGCCGAGGCCGACGCCCGCTTCGAGGGCATCGCCGACCCGGTGGAGCAGGCGCTGGCCGTGCTCGCCTGGGCCGGGGAGACCTTCGGCGACGACTTCGCGGTCACCTCGTCAATGGCCGACGGCCTGCTCGCGCACCTGGCCTCGCGCGCCGTCCCCGGGGTGCAGGTCGTCTTCCTCGACACCGGCTACCACTTCGCCGAGACCCTCGGCACCCGTGACTGGGTGAGCGGCGTCATGCCGATCACGCTGGTGAACGTCACCCCGCCGCGGACCGTCGCCGAGCAGGACGCGGAGCACGGCCCGGAGCTGCACCAGCGCGACCCCGACCTGTGCTGCTCGCTGCGCAAGGTCCAGCCGCTGGCGCAGGCGCTGGCCGGCTACGTCGCGTGGGGCTCGGGCGTGCGCCGGGACGAGTCGCCCACCCGCGCGGGCACCCGCGTGGTCGACTGGGACGCCAAGCGCGGCATGGTCAAGGTGAACCCGCTCGCGGCCTGGACCGATGCCGACGTCGACGCCTACCTCGCCGAGCACGGGGTGCCGGTGAACCCGCTGCAGGAGATCGGCTACCCCTCGATCGGCTGCGCGCCGTGCACCCGCCCGGTCGCACCGGGCGAGGACCCGCGCGCCGGCCGCTGGGCCGGCCGCGGCAAGACCGAGTGCGGCCTGCACACCTGAGGAAGGACCCCGTCCTCCGCACCCTCCGCGAGCTCGGGGTGAGCCTCGGGACGGGGCCGTAGCGGCAGACTGGGCGTCATGTCACGACCCCCGCGTTTGTCCCCCGACGAGGTCTTCGCCGCCCTGCGGGAGCTGCCGCTGTGGTCCGGCGACGCCGACGGCCTGCGGCGCAGCGTCGAGCTGCCCGCGTTCGCCGACGCCGTCGCCGCGCTCGTGCGGATCGGGTTCCTCGCCGAGGCGATGGACCACCACCCCGACGTCGACCTGCGCTGGCGGACCCTGCACCTGGCGCTGGTGAGCCACTCCGCCGGCGGGGTGACCGAGCTGGACCTGGAGCTGGCCCGCCGGATCGACACGGCCCTGCCCGCCTGAGGGGACAGGGCCGCGCCGGCCCTCAGCTGCCGATCACACCGCCGTCGTCCTTGGTGACGACCACGGTCGCCGAGCGGGGCGTGTCGATCCCGTCCTGCTGCGGCCAGGTGCTGCCCCCGTTCTCACCCGGGTGCTGCAGGTTGACGAACATCGTCCGCCGATCCGGCGTGACCGCGATGCCGGTCACCTCGCAGCCCGTGACGCCGGTGAGGAAGCGGCGGACCTCCGGCTGCGCGGCCCACGGCGCCGTGGCGTCCGCGGCCAGC
The DNA here is from genome assembly GCF_046233715.1 of Trujillonella humicola. Taxonomy (NCBI): domain Bacteria; kingdom Bacillati; phylum Actinomycetota; class Actinomycetes; order Geodermatophilales; family Geodermatophilaceae; genus Trujillonella; species Trujillonella humicola. Next base: position 18,743 of record NZ_JBJNRJ010000017.1, read on the forward strand.
ATCTGGTTGTTGACCCCGCCGGGCTGCGAGCCGTCGGTCTGGATCCACGCCCGGCTGTCGGGGTCGATCCACAGGCCGTCGGGTGAGCCGAAGGCGTCCTCGGCGTCGATCGTCGAGCCGTCGACGCCGCCGCCCGGGCCGGCGAGCAGGAACAGGTCCCACCGGAAGCGGGTGGCGGTGTGGTCGCCGCCCTGCTCGTCCCACCGCACGATGTGGCCCCAACGGTTGGCGATCCGCGGGTTGGGGCCGTTGGGGGCGGTCCGGGACGTGTTGTTGGTCAGGGTGACGAAGACCGTGCCGGTGCGCGGGTCGACCGACGTCCACTCCGGCCGGTCCATCGGCGTGGCGCCCACGGCGGTGGCCGCGAGCCGGGTCTTGACCATGACGTCGCCCTGGTCGGCGTACCCGTTGGCGGCCGTGAGCGGCCCCTGGCCGTGGACCAGCGGGATCCAGTCCCCGCTGCCGTCCTCGTTGAAGCGGGCGACGTAGAGGGTCCCCTCGTCCAGCGGGCTCCTGCCCTGGGCCCGCATCGACTGCCAGTTGCGCGCGCTGACGAACTTGTAGACGTGCTCGCCGGCCTGGTCGTCGCCCATGTAGACGACGACCCGCCCGCCCCGGGACACGTGGACGGTGGCGTCCTCGTGCTTCAGCCGGCCGAGCGCTGTCCGCTTGACCGGGGTCGAGGTCGGGTCGAACGGGTCGATCTCGACGACCCAGCCGAAGCGGTTGGGCTCGTTGGGGTCCTGCGGGGTCACCCGGAACCGGGCGTCGTGGACCGCCCAGCCGTTGCGGTCGCCGCCGACGCCGTAGCGGGTGGCCAGGCCGGCGTTCTCGCCGTCCAGCGCGCCGTCGACGCGGAAGTAGCCGTTGAAGTTCTCCTCGCAGGTCAGGTACGTGGCCCACGGGGTCTCGCCGTTGGCGCAGTTGTTGACGGTGCCCAGCGGGGTGCGGCCCTGGGGGTCGACGGCGGTGCGCACGAGCCGGTGACCGGCGGCGGGACCGGAGAAGGACATCGGGGTGTTCGCGGTGATCCGCCGGTTGCGGCGCGACCGCAGGACCTCCCACTGGCCGTTGCGCGCGCGCTGCACCTCGACGACCGCGACGCCGTGGGCGTTCTGCGACTTCCTGACGCCCTCGGCCGTGACCGGGACGTAGTTCGGCACGTAGGTGCCCGTGTGCAGGTAGAACTCGTCGGTGTACTCGTGGTTGAGCACCAGCAGACCGTTCTCGCTGCCGCGGGGGCCGTTGTGCAGCGGGAAGTAGGTCATGCCGTCGTGGTGCATGCCGACCTGCTCGGCCTGCTGCGCGGCCGTGTTCCCGCCGGGGTTGCCACCCGGCTCGCCGGGGGTGCCCGGCACGAAGGCGGGGAACGAGCCGAGGATCGGCGTCCCCCACGGGATGAAGGGCCGGGCGGTGTAACCGCGCGGGACGACGACCTCGTCGGCGGTGCTCGGCGGGATCGGCTGGAAACCGAGGCGACCGCCGTGGGGACCCCCTCCACCGCCGGGGCCGCCGCCGGGGCCGGCGGGTCGCGCCGCGGCGGCCGGCGGGTCGATCAGACCGGCGGTGAGGAAGCCGGCCGCGGCGAGGAAGCCGCCGGCCAGGACGCCGCGCCGGCTGAGCCGGCTCTCGGCGACGGCCATCAGGTGCGGGGCCGTGGACGGGTTGGTGGGGACGTCCTCGGGGTCGAGGGGGTCGGCCGCGCGCTCGTGCAGCGTCGTCACGGGAGGTGCTCCAGGGGTCCGGGGATCGGGGCGGACCGAAGCTAGGAACGCCGATCGACGCAGGCATGGCCGTCGGGCACAGCGGACGTGAAGAGACCGTCCACGCCGCGTTCACCTGCGCGGTGTACCGCCGGGGATCAGTCGGTCGGCGGCAGCACGAGGAGCCGGAGCAGGCGGTCGGCCTCCGCGTCGGGATCGGCCGTGAGGCCGGTGTGCACCGGACCGGTCTGGACGACGGTGCTGCGCGGCGCCGTCAGCCAGCGGAACCGCGAGCCGAGCGCCTCCCGGCCGGCCGCGCCCGCCGCCCCGTCGGCGGCGCACACGTCGGCCACGGCCTGCAGTGCCCGGGCGATCGCGTCGGCGTCGGCCGTCGGGTCCACGGCGTGCAGCCGCGCGGGGTCCAGGTGCAGCCGGACGCCGAGGTAGTCCCGCTGCCGGCTGTAGACGATCACGCCGGCGTTGAGGAACTCGCCCCGCTCGACGCGCGGCACCACCCGCACGACGGCGTACTCGAAGGTGTCCCTCACCGCTGGATCACGCAGCTCCGGTTCGTCCCTCACCGCTGGATCACGCAGCTCCGGTTCGTCCCTCACCGCTGGATCACGCAGCTCCGGTTCGTCCCTCACCGCTGGGTCACCCCTTCGGGCGGCGGCGGCCCCAGCCAGGCCGGGCGGTTCTGCCCGGCCCGGTGCCGCTGCCGGCCGGCACCCCCGGCGGCCGCGGCGGCGACGAGGCCGGGCAGCCAGGCGTCCCGGGCCGCCAGCCGGGAGAGGAGCTGGTCGACGTAGCGCTGCCGCACCGCGGACGGCGGCTCGTCGGCCGCCGGGCCCTCGAGCCACTCGTCGGGCACCTGGCCCAGCACCCGCTCGAGCAGCGGCCGGCTCACCCGCGGGCCGAGGTCGGCGTCCGCGGCGCGGACGTCGGGCCGGCACTCGACGAGCGCGTGCTGCGCGGCGTCGTAGGGGCGCGCCACCGCCGCCTGCGCGCCCGGCCAGTTGTGGTGGAAGGTCAGCGCGGCGCCGTGGTCGATGAGCTGCAGGCGACCGTGCCAGAACAGCATGTTCGGGTTGCGCCACGACCGGTCGACGTTGCCGATCAGCGCGTCGAACCACAGCACGCGGCCGGCGAGGGCCCCGTCGACCTCGGCCACCCCGGCCTCGAGGTCCAGCGCTCCGGGGAGGTAGTCCAGGCCGAGGTTGCGGCCGGCGGAGCGCTGCAGCAGCTCCTGCACCTCCTGATCGGGCTCGCCCACCGCCAGCTCGGCGGCCACGTCGACCGTGACCAGAGCGGGCACGGGCAGGGCCAGTGCACGGGCGAGCTCCCCGCAGACCACCTCGGCGACCAGCACCCGCACGCCCTGCCCGGCAGCCCGCCACTTGACCACGTAGGTGCCGAGGTCGTCGGCCTCCATGAGACCCGGCAGCGAGCCACCCTCGCGCAGCGGGGTGACGTAGCGGGTGGCGGTGACGGCGGGCAGCACAGTGCGGGTCAACCTAGCGGCCGGGCACACTCGGCAGGCGTGGGACTCCTCCGCGCCGTGACCCCGGCCGACCTCGCCGACGTGCCGCTGACCTACCCGGAGGTCGGCGCCACCGCCGATCCGGTGCTGCCGGCGGGCTACCGGCACAGCGAGCACACCGTCGTCGTGGGCACCGGTCGCGCGGCCTTCGAGCGGACGGTGGCGGCGGTGTTCGGCTGGGCGGTGCAGCGCGGCGTGGGTCTGCGGGTGCGGGCCAGCGGACCCGCGACGGAGCCGGGCACGGTCGTCGTCCTCACCGCCGGGCTGGACCGGCTGGGCTACGACATCCCCTGCCGGGTCGTCTGGGCGCGCACCGAGGGGGACGAGCAGGGCTTCGCCTACGGCACGCTGCCCGGGCACCCGGAGAGCGGGGAGGAGGCGTTCCTCGTGCGGATCTCCGGCTCCGGCGAGGTCACCGTGGTGCTGCGGGTCTTCTCCCGGCTCGCCTCGCCCGCGGCGCGGCTGGCCGGGCCCGCGGCCTGGTGGGTGCAGGCGCTGGCCACCCGGCGCTACCTGGCCACCCTCCGGAGGGCCGCCCGCGGTCGATGAGTCCGCGGCCCGGAGCCGGTCGGTACGGCATGGGACTGGGAGAGGACGTCGAGGCGGCGGTGCGCGGCGCGGTGGCCGAGGACCAGGTGCCCGGAGCGGCCTGGTGGGCAGCCCGCGGCGGCGAGGTCGCCCGCGGAGCGGCGGGCACCCACACGCCGGGCGGGCAGGACGCGGTGACGCCCGACGCGGTGTTCCGCATCTCCTCGATGACCAAGCCGGTCGTGGCCGCAGCGGCCCTGGCACTGGTCGACGACGGCGTGGTGGCCCTCGACGAGCCGGTCGACCGGCTGCTGCCCGAGCTGGCCGACCGGGTGGTGCTCGCCGATCCGCTCGACGCCGCCGCGGGCACCGTGCCGGCCCGCCGCCCGATCACCGTGCGCGACGTGCTCACGTTCCGGCTGGGGCTGGGCATCGACTTCGGCGCTCCGTGGCCCACCCCCCACGATGGCGGCGCTGGGCGGGGCCGGGCTGCCGGCCGGACCACCGCAGCCCCAGGCCGCTCCCCCGCCCGACGAGTGGCTGCGGCGGGTGGCGACGGTCCCGCTGGCGCACCAGCCCGGCGAGCGGTGGCTGTACCACGTGGGCGCGAGCGTGCTCGGCGTCCTCGTCGGCCGCGCCACCGGGCGCGCGCTGCCCGAGGTGCTCGCCGAGCGGGTGCTGACGCCGCTGGGCATGTGCGCGACCGGTTTCGGCGTCCCGGAGCGCGCCCGGGGCAGGCTCGGCGCGCACTGGACGCCGCCGGACGGGGACGGCCGCCGCGAGTGCTACGACCCGGCCGACGGCCAGTGGGCGCGGCGGCCGGCGTTCCCCGACGGCGGCGACGGGCTGGTGTCGACCGTCGACGACCTCGCCGCGTTCGCCGGGATGCTCGCCGCGGGCGGCCGCTCCCCCGGTGGCCGGCGCGTCCTGGCGGACGGCACCGTCGCGGCGATGCTGACCGAGCAGGCCGGCCCGGTCGACGACGAGGGCGGCGGCTGGGGGCTGGGCGTCGGCGTCCGCCGGGAGGGCGAGCCCGGCGGACGGTCGGCCGGCTCCTACGGCTGGGACGGCGGGCTGGGCAGCTCGTGGTGGACCGACCCGGTCACCGGCGCGACCGGCGTGCTGCTCACCAACCAGATGTGGTCCTCTCCGCAGCCGCCGCCGCTGTTCGACGCCTTCCGCGCGGCGGTGTTCGGCCGCCGCTGACGGTCTTTGCGGTGTCGTGACGATGCCCGTCCGCCGACGCCCCGGGCCTGCTGCGGGGGTAGCCCGGGAGCCGGGAACCGAGCGGACGCCGAGGAGGCAGTCGTGACCGGAGGCGACGAGGACCGGACCGCCCCGCCCACCGGGCGGATGGTGCAGCTGCGCGACACGGACCGGACCGTCGCCGACGCGGACTCCGACGTCCGCGGCCGCCGGGCCGTCGACGCGCGGGGCGAGGCGATCGGCGAGGTCGACGACCTGCTCGTCGACGACGCCGAGGGCCGGGTCCGGTTCCTGCAGGTCGGCACGGGTGGGCTGCTCGGCCTGGGCCGGCAGTCGGTCCTGGTCCCCGTCGAGGCGGTGGTGGCGATCGATGCCGAGACCGTGACCATCACCCGGGACCGGGAAGCCATGGCCGCCGCACCGGCCTACGACCCGGAGCTGGCGGAGGACCCGGCCTACTACGCGACGGTGTACGGGTGGTGGAGCCCCACCCCGTACTGGACGCCGGGCCCCGGCCCCACGCCGCACGTCCGCTGACCGCGGACGCCGTCAGCACCGTGTCCGGCCGCAGCCGAGCGACACCACGGACCACCGGAGGACCAGGGAGGACGACGTGACGACGGACGAGATCGGCCAGCTGTACCGGCTCGGCGACACCGACAAGACCGTGGCGGACCCGGCCGCCGACGTGCGCGGCCGGCAGGTCGTGGACGCCGACGGGGAGGACGTCGGGCGGGTGGAGGACCTGCTCGTCGACGACGCCGAGGGGCGGGTCCGGTTCCTCCGCGTCGGAGAGGGCGGCTTCCTCGGTCTCGGTGGACGCCACTTCCTCGTGCCGGTCGAGGCCGTGGTGGGGATCGACCCCGAGACGGTGCGCATCAGCCGGGACCGCGGCGCCATGGCGAACGTGCCCACGTACGACCCGCAGCTCACCGACGCTCCCGAGCACTACGGCGCCGTGTACGGGTGGTGGGGGTATCCCCCCTTCTGGGGCCCCGGCTACGCCTACCCGCCGTTCCCGCGCTTCTGACGTCGCGACCGCGAGGGACGTCGCCCTGCCCGACGGCCCCGGGGACCTGCCGGTTCCGCCGGAGCCCTCCGGGTAGGGGGAGGACGTCGAAGCCGACGACCCGTCTGGAGATCCGCATGCCCCCCGCACGCCAGCCCGACCAGTCCGCACCCGCGACGGTCAGCCCGACCGGAGTGACCTACGAGGGACCGCGGGAGGGCCGCGACCCGCGCGCCCAGGCCGGGGAGTTCGTGACCTCGCCCACCGGCGTCCGCATCCCCGACACCGACCACTCCCTCAAGGCCGGGCCGCGCGGACCCGTCCTGCTGGAGGACTTCCACCTCCGCGAGAAGATCAACGCCTTCGACCACGAGCGGATCCCCGAGCGGGTGGTGCACGCCCGCGGCGCCGCCGCCCACGGCGTCTTCACCGCCTACGGGACCGCCGCGAAGCTGACGCGCGCCGCCGTCCTCGCCGAGGAGGGCCTGGAGACGCCGGTCTTCGTGCGCTTCTCCACGGTCCTCGGCTCCCGCGGCTCGGCCGACACCGTGCGCGACACCCGCGGGTTCGCGACGAAGTTCTACACGAAGGAGGGGATCTGGGACCTGGTCGGCAACAACATGCCGGTCTTCTTCATCCAGGACGCGATCAAGTTCCCCGACATCATCCACGCGGGCAAGCCGCACCCCGACCGCGAGATCCCCCAGGCCCAGTCGGCCCACGACACCTTCTGGGACTTCGTCACCCTGCACACCGAGGCCACCCACCACACGATCTGGAACATGAGCGACCGGGGCATCCCCCGCAGCTACCGGACGATGGAGGGCTTCGGCGTCCACACGTTCCGGCTGGTCGACGCCGACCGTCGGACCTGCCTGGTCAAGTTCCACTGGAAGCCCACGCTCGGCGTGCACTCGCTGACCTGGGAGGAGGCCCAGCTGGCCGCCGGCTTCGACCCGGACTTCCACCGCCGGGACCTCGCCGAGGCCATCGAGAACGGCGCCTTCCCGGAGTGGGAGCTGGGTGTCCAGGTCTTCCCCGACACCCCGGAGGAGACCTTCGAGGGCATCGACCTGCTCGACCCGACCAAGCTCGTGCCGGAGGAGCTCGCCCCGGTGCAGCGGATCGGGAAGCTGGTGCTGAACGCCAACCCGACGAACTACTTCGCGGAGACCGAGCAGGTGGCCTTCAACACCGGGCACGTGGTGCCGGGGATCGACTTCACGAACGACCCGCTGCTGCAGGGCCGCAACTTCTCCTACCTGGACACCCAGCTGCTCCGCCTGGGCGGGCCGAACTGGCGGCAGATCCCGGTCAACCGCCCGCACGCGCCGGTGAACGACAACCACCGCGACGGCTTCCACCAGGACGCCGTCCACGAGGGGCGGGCCGCGTACCTGCCGAACTCCCTCGACGGCGGCTCCCCGGGACCGGCGGGCGCGGACGAGGGCGGCTTCATCAGCGTCCCCCGCCCGGTCGCCGGAGAGGTGGGCCGCGCCGCGCCCGCGTCCTTCGACGACCACTACTCCCAGCCGGCGATGTTCTACGCGAGCCTGACCAGCATCGAGCAGCAGCACATCGCCGACGCCTACACCTTCGAGCTCGGCAAGGTCTACGAGCAGGCCGTCAAGGAGCGGGCCCTCACCGTGCTCGCCAAGATCGACGGCGACCTGTGCGCCCAGGTCGCGGCCGGCCTCGGCCTGCCGGCACCGGCCCCCGAGCCGGTGGAGCCCGGCGTCCTCTCCCCCGCGCTGCGCCAGGTGAAGCCCGAGCCGTTCCCGGTCACCGGCCGGATCGTCGGCGTCGTGGCGGGTCCGGGCGCCGACCTCGCGGGCATCGCGGCGCTGCGCGAGGCGCTGGAGGCCGAGGGCGCGCTGCTGCGGGTCATCGCCCCGCACGGCGGGCGGCTGGTGGACGGCGACGACGTGGAGATCGTCGAGCGCACCTTCGCCACCGGCCGGTCGATCGAGTTCGACGCGATCGTGGTGGCCGACGGCGCGCCGAAGGACGGCGACTTCCGGGCCCTCGTGATGCTCCAGGAGGCCTTCCGGCACCTGAAGGCCGTCGGCGCCTGGGGCGACGGCGTGGAGGTCCTCCGCGCCGCCGGCATCGACCCGGAGGCGCCCGGCGTGATCACCGGCGACAGCGCGAGCGCCGCGATGGCGGCCGAGACTGTGGCGGCGCTGGGCATGCACCGGGCCTGGGACCGCACACCGCTGGTGACCAACAACGCCGTGCCCCCGGCGCCGGTGGCCTGAGGTGACGCCGGAGGGCGGCAGCCCGGCCGCCCTCCGGCGTCACAGCCGGTGGAGGAGCAGGACCTCGTCGCGGTCGTCGCCCGCGGCGACCCGGATCGCGCCGGGCATCCGGCCGAAGACCTGGTAGCCCAGGCCCTCGTAGAAGCCCTCCAGGCCGTACCCCCCACGCACGGTCAGGTGCAGGAACTCCAGGCCCCGGGACCGGGCGACGTCGTGCACGCCGGCCATCAGCACCCGGCCCAGGCCCTGCCCCTGGCGGTCCGGGTGCACCTGCACCCGGAGCACAGTCGCCCAGTGCCGGCGCAGCGGGCTGAGCGAGGTCGAGAGGACGGCGAAGCCGGCCACCTCGCCGTCGACCCGCAGCAGGCACAGCGTCTGCGTGCCGGCGTGCACCCGCTCGACGAGGGCGTCCAGGAGCGGGACGACGACGTCCGGCGTGACGGGGGCGACGAAGCCGACCGCACCGCCGGCGTTGGTCACCGCGGTCCACAGGTCGAGCAGGGTGGCGCGGAGGTCGCCGTCCACCTCGGTGGACGTGGTGACCTCGGCGCGCGGCATACCGTGATCCTCCCGCCCCCCGGCGGCGGGGCCGCGCGCGCCCCCCTGGGCAGCCGTGCGGGGATGGTGCAGGCTGCGCCGGCCGTCGTGCACGACGGACGGCCGACGACGGACGGGGAGCACGCGTGTCACGTGGGCGACGGGCACGGGCCTGGGCGACGGCGCTCATCGGTGTGTTCCTGGTGGCGGCCGGCTGCACCACCGGGGTCGCGGGCACCGCCACGCCGGCCGGGACCCCGGGGGCCGACGGTTTCGGAGACCCGTACTTCCCGCAGGACGGCAACGGCGGGTACGACGTCGACAGCTACGCCCTCGACCTGCGCTTCGACCCCGGCTCCGACGTGCTGAGCGGCACGGCCACCGTCGTCGCCACCGCCACGCAGAGCCTGTCGGCGTTCAACCTCGACCTGTTCGGCTTCGAGGTCTCCTCGGTCACCGTGGACGGCGAGGAGGCCGAGGTCGCGCGCGCCGGCGGGGAGCTCACCGTCACCCCGCCCGCCGACGTGCCCGCCGGCTCGGCGTTCACGACCGTCGTGACCTACGAGGGGGTCCCCGAGCCGCTGGACGACGGCCTCGGTCCCGCCGGCTTCCTCCAGACCGACGACGGCGCGCTCGCCGTCGGGCAGCCCGACGTCGCGGCCAGCTGGTTCCCGGTCAACGACCACCCGGCCGACGCGGCGACCGTCGAGGTCTCGGTGGCGGTGCCCGAGGGGCTGGAGGCGCTCTCCAACGGCGCGCTGGTCGGCTCCACCACCGAGGACGGCTGGACCACCTGGGAGTGGGCGGCCGAGGAACCGATGGCCCCCTACCTCGTGATGCTCGCCGTCGGCGAGTTCGACATCGACGAGTACGAGGAGGGCGGCATCCGCTACTGGGACGCCGTCGACCCGGCACTGGCCGACCGGCAGGCCTCGGGCTCGGCGTCGGTGGCCGACGTGGCCCGCGACTCCCTCGCCCTCCAGCCCGAGGCGATCGCCGTCCTCGAGGAGTGGTTCGGCCCCTACCCGTTCGGGGTGGCCGGCGGCATCGTCGACGACGTCCCCGACCTCGGGTTCGCGCTGGAGAACCAGACGCGGCCGGTCTACTCCCCGGTCTTCTTCGACGACACCGACTCCGGCGCGGCGGTGGTGGTGCACGAGCTGGCGCACCAGTGGGCCGGGGACAGCGTCCGCCTGGCCGGCTGGCAGCACATCTGGCTCAACGAGGGCTTCGCCACCTACGCCGAGTGGCTGTGGGCCGACAGCCAGGGGACGGGCACGCCGCAGGAGGCGTTCGACCAGATCGCCGAGGTGCCCGCGGGCAACCGCTTCTGGCAGGTCGCGATCGGCGATCCCGGTCCGGAGTCCGACGGGCTGTTCTCCGAGGCCGTGTACTACCGCGGCGCCATGACGGTGCACGCGCTGCGGCTGGAGGTCGGCGAGGAGGCGTTCGCGGAGATCGTCCGCCGGTGGTTCGACTCCCGGGCCGGGGAGGCGGTCACCACCGACGACTTCGTGGCGCTGGCCGAGGAGGTCTCCGGGCAGCAGCTCGACGGGTTCTTCGCCGAGTGGCTGGGCGAGGGCAAGCCCGCCTCCCTCGGGTGAGGGCTAGCCGGAGGGGCCGAAGCGCTCCACCCGGATGTCCGGCGCCGGCACGCCCAGCCCGGTGAGCACCCGGGTCGCGGCCTCGGCGAAGGGCGTCGAGCCGCACACGAAGACGTCCTGCCCCGGCTCCCACAGCGGCACGAGGTCGGCGGCCGTCAGCCGCCCGGGCGGGCGGATGCCCCAGGGCTCCCGCGTCGTGAGCACGACCGCGCCCGCCGCCTCCAGCTCGGCGAGGTAGGGGAGCTCGGCGCGGGTGCGGGTGGACACGGCGAGCCGCAGCAGCTCCGGGCGGCCCAGCTCGGCGGCGGTGCGCACCATCGACACGAACGGGACGACGCCGGTGCCGCCACCGACCAGCAGCGCCGGGGACCCGCCCTCCCAGACGAACCACCCGCCGATCGGCCCCCGCACCTCCAGCTCGTCACCGGGCTCCACGACGTCGGCGAGGTAGGTGGACACCTCGCCGTCGTCCAGCCGCTCGACCAGCAGCTCCACCAGCGGGTCGCCCGGGGACGACGCCAGCGAGTAGGAGCGCTGCGCCCGGTAGCCGTCCTCGGCGGTCAGCCGGACGACGTAGTGCTGGCCGGCGAGGTGGTCGGTGCGATCGGGCACCTCCAGGCGGAGCCGGACGGTGCGCGCGGTGGGACGGACCACCTCGCGCACCGTCGCCGTCCGCCAGCCGCCGGCCGGGGCGCGCCGGCCGGCGCCCAGCATCGGGCCGGTCACCGGCTCAGTCGCCCTGGTAGCGCTGCTCGAGCCACGGGTCGCCGCGGTCGTGGTAGCCGTTCTGCTCCCAGAAGCCCTGCTGGTCGCGGTTCATCAGGGTCAGGCGGGTGACCCACTTGGCGCTCTTCCAGAAGTACAGGTGCGGCACGAGCAGCCGCACGGGCCCACCGTGCTCGATCGGCAGCGGCGCGCCGTCGTATTCCCAGACCACCCACGCCTTGCCGCCGGTGACGTCGGCCAGCGGCAGGTTGGTCGTGTAGCCGGTCTTCGACGTGGCCATGACGAAGTGCGCCTCGGCCGTCGGGCGCGCGGCCTCCAGCAGGGTGTCGACGCTGATGCCGGCGAAGAACGTGTCGAACTTCGACCACGTCGTCACGCAGTGGATGTCGCCGCGGTACTCGGAGCGGGGCAGCGCGTGCGCCTCGTCCCAGCTCCACGTCGTGGGCTGCTCCACCCGCCCGTCGACGGTGATGCTCCAGGTCTCGGGGCTGATCCGCGGAGTGGGCTCGGCGGTGAGCACCGGCCAGTCCTTGCCGGCGTCGTACTGGCCCGGGGGCAGCCGCGGGTCGCGCTCGCGGCGGCGGCCCAGGAAGCCGCGGGTGGGTCCTGCCACGGTCGTCGTCCTCTCCTCGTCGTGCTCCCAGCCTGCCCCACGGCGCCGGGCGCGCGCGTGCCAGGTAACGATTCGGGAACCGACCGACGATTGGACCGCTCACACGGCCATTAGGCAAGCCTTACATGAGCTGAGTCACCCCGTGTTTACCTGGCCGCAAAGGGGTGGGGGTCCTACCTTCGTGCCTGTGGTGACGGTGACGACGCAGTCCGGCCAGCGCAGGGCGCCCAAGGCCGCGAAGACCAACTCGGTCTTCAAGAAGGTGGTCATGGCGGTCAGCGGCATCATCCTGGTGCTGTACCTGATCGCGCACATGATCGGGAACCTCAAGGCCTTCTCGGGGGCCGAGGAGTTCAACGACTACTCCGGGTGGATCCGCACCATCGGCAACCCGGCGCTGCCGGGCGCGACCGCGCTGTGGGTCATCCGCATCGTCCTGCTGGTCGCCGTCGCGGCGCACATCTGGGCCGCGGTCTCGCTGTGGCGGCAGGCCAAGCGGGCGCGCCCCCAGGGCTACGTGACCAAGAAGGCCAACGCGCAGAGCTACGCCTCCCGGACGATGCGCTGGGGCGGCGTGATCATCGCCGCCTTCGTCATCTGGCACCTGCTCGACCTCACCTGGGGCACGGTCAACAGCCAGGGCGACGCCGAGCCCTACGACCGCCTGGTCGCCAGCTTCTCCAACCCGGTGTCCACCGCCTTCTACGCGATCGCGGTGATCCTGGTGGGCATGCACCTGCGGCACGGCATCTGGAGCGCGACCCAGACGCTGGGGCAGAGCAACCGGCGCCGCGAGCTCACGGTGAACTACGCCGCGATCGCGATCGCGACCGTGCTCACCCTCGGCTTCCTGCTCGTGCCCTTCTCCGTCCTCTTCGGTCTGATCGACTAAGGATCCCCAGGCATGCCTCTCGACCTCTTCACCGTCGGCGACCCGATCGCCGACACCAAGGCGCCCACGGACGTCCCGATCGGGGAGCGCTGGAGCGAGCGCCGCTTCCGCGGCCGGCTGGTCAACCCGGCCAACCGCCGCAAGATGACGATCATCGTGGTCGGCACCGGCCTGGCCGGCGGCTCCGCCGCGGCCACGCTGGGCGAGGCCGGCTACAAGGTCAAGTCCTTCTGGTACCAGGACAGCCCCCGCCGGGCGCACAGCGTCGCGGCCCAGGGCGGCATCAACGCGGCGAAGAACTACCGCAACGACGGCGACAGCGTGCACCGGCTGTTCTACGACACGGTCAAGGGCGGCGACTTCCGCGCCCGCGAGAACAACGTGCACCGGCTGGCCGAGGTCAGCGTCAACATCATCGACCAGGCCGTGGCCCAGGGCGTCCCCTTCGCCCGCGAGTACGGCGGCCTGCTGGACAACCGCTCCTTCGGTGGCACCCAGGTGTCGCGCACCTTCTACGCCCGCGGCCAGACGGGCCAGCAGCTGCTGTACGGCGCCTACCAGGCCCTCGAGCGGCAGATGGCGCTGGGCAACGTCGAGCAGCACGCCCGCACCGAGATGCTCGACCTGATCGTCGTCGACGGCCGGGCCCGCGGGATCGTCGCTCGCGACCTGGTCACCGGCGAGCTGAGCACGCACTACGCCGACGCCGTCGTCCTGGCCACCGGCGGGTACGGCAACGTCTTCTACCTGTCGACCAACGCCAAGGGCTCCAACACCACGGCGATCTGGCGGGCGCACAAGCGCGGCGCCTTCTTCGGCAACCCGTGCTACACGCAGATCCACCCGACCTGCATCCCGGTGCACGGCGAGTACCAGTCGAAGCTCACGCTGATGAGCGAGTCGCTGCGCAACGACGGCCGCGTGTGGGTGCCCAAGGAGCGCGGCGACACCCGCGACCCCCGGCAGATCCCCGACGAGGACCGCGACTACTTCCTCGAGCGGCGCTACCCGGCGTTCGGCAACCTGGTGCCGCGGGACATCGCCTCGCGCGCGGCCAAGAACGTGTGCGACGAGGGGCGCGGCGTCGGCCCCGGCGGGCTGGGTGTCTACCTGGACTTCGCCGAGGCGATCCAGCGGCTGGGCCGGCCGGCCGTCGAGGCCAAGTACGGCAACCTCTTCGACATGTACGCCCAGATCACGGGCGAGGACCCCTACGCGACGCCGATGCGGATCTACCCCGCCGTCCACTACACGATGGGCGGCCTGTGGGTCGACTACGACCTGCAGTCGACGATCCCCGGCATGTTCGTGATCGGCGAGGCCAACTTCTCCGACCACGGCGCGAACCGGCTGGGCGCCAGCGCCCTGATGCAGGGCCTGGCCGACGGCTACTTCGTGCTGCCGTCGACCATCACCGAGTACCTCGCCGACGGGCCCTTCCCCGCGGTCGACGACAGCCACCCGGCGGCCCAGGAGGCCGTGCAGGGCGTCACCGACCAGATCCACCAGCTGCTGTCCATCCAGGGCACCCGCAGCGTGGCCTCCTTCCACCGGGAGCTGGGCCAGCTCATGTGGGACTACTGCGGGATGGAGCGCACCGACGAGGGCCTGCGCAAGGCCATCGACCGCATCCAGGAGATCCGCCAGGAGTTCTGGAGCAACGTCAAGGTGCTCGGCACCTGGGGCTCGTTCAACCAGAACCTCGAGCACGCCGGCCGGGTGGCCGACTTCATCGAGCTGGCCGAGCTCATGTGCATCGACGCCCTGCACCGCCGCGAGAGCTGCGGCGGGCACTTCCGGGCCGAGAGCCAGACCCCCGAGGGCGAGGCGCTGCGCGACGACGAGAACTTCGCCTACGTGGCGGCCTGGGAGTGGACGCCGCAGGGCACTCCCCCGGTGCTGCACCGCGAGGACCTCGTCTACGAGTACGTCCACCTCGCCCAGCGCTCTTACAAGTGACGAACCAGCGGAGCCAGCGATGACGATGACCGAGGACGGCCCCCGGGCCGCCACCGCGCCCCACGAGGAGCGCACCATGCGGCTGACGCTGCGCGTCTGGCGCCAGCCCGACGCCGCCTCCCCCGGCAAGATGGTCACCTACCGGCTGGACGACGTCTCGCCGGACATGTCCTTCCTCGAGATGCTCGACGTCCTCAACGAGCAGCTCATCATGGACGGTCAGGACCCGGTGGCCTTCGACCACGACTGCCGCGAGGGTATCTGCGGCATGTGCGGCGTCATGATCAACGGGCGGGCGCACGGGAACGGCATGCACGACGGCGCCGTCCAGACCACGACGTGCCAGCTGCACATGCGGTCGTTCAAGGACGGCGACACGATCGACATCGAGCCGTGGCGCGCGACGGCCTTCCCGGTGATCAAGGACCTCGCCGTGGACCGGCGGTCCTTCGACCGGATCATCCAGGCCGGCGGCTACATCAGCGTGCCGACCGGGACCGCCCCCGAGGCGCACGCGACGCCGGTGCCGAAGAAGGACGCCGACAACGCCTTCGACGCGGCCACCTGCATCGGCTGCGGCGCCTGCGTGGCCGCGTGCCCGAACGCCTCCTCGATGCTGTTCACCGCGGCCAAGGTGACCCACCTGGGCCTGCTGCCCCAGGGCCAGCCCGAGCGCGACGACCGGGTGGTCAACATGGTCGCCCAGCAGGACCGCGAGGGCTTCGGCGGCTGCACCAACATCGGCGAGTGCTCCGCCGCCTGCCCGAAGGGCATCTCGATGGAGACCATCTCGCGGCTCAACCACGACCTGCTCGGCGCCCTGCGCGCCGGCGCCCGGCCGAAGAGCTAGTCCCCGGCCCGCGTCCCGGGCAATTGCGTGCTCCTGCTCCGTGCAGAAGTGCGCAGTTGCCCGGAGGGGTCAGCGGTCGAGGCGCTCGAGGACCGTCGCGTTGGCCAGCCCGCCGGCCTCGCACATGGTCTGCAGCCCGTAGCGGGCCCCGCGCTGGTGGAGGGTGTCGACCAGCGTCGTCATGATCCGCGCACCGCTGGCCCCCAGCGGGTGACCGATCGAGATGCCGCCGCCGTTGACGTTCACCTTGTCGGTGGTCACGCCGGTCTCCGCCTGCCAGGCGAGGACGACGGACGCGAAGGCCTCGTTGACCTCGAACAGGTCGACGTCGCCGATCGAGAGGCCGGCCCGGCGCAGCGCCTTCGCCGTGGCAGGGACGACGGCGGTGAGCATCAGCAGCGGGTCGTCGCCGACGACGGTCGTCGTGTGGATCCGCGCGCGGGGGCGCAGCCCCAGCTCGCGCGCCTTCTCGCTGGTGGTGACCAGCAGCGCGGCGGCGCCGTCGTTGAGCGGACTGCTGTTGCCGGGGGTGACCTTCCAGCCGATCTCGGGGAAGCGGGCCGCGACGCGCTCGTCGTAGAAGGCCGGGCGCAGCCGGGCCAGGGTCTCCAGGTCGGTGCCCGGCCGGACCGTCTCGTCCGTGGTGACCAGGGCCAGCGAGCCGTCGGACCGCCGCGCCTTGACCGGCACGACCTGGTCGGCGAACAGCCCGCCGGCCCACGCCTCGGCGGCGCGGGCATGGCTGCGGGCGGCGTAGGCGTCCAACTGCGACCGGGACAGGCCCCAGCGGGCCGCGATGAGCTCGGCGGCCACGCCCTGCCCGACCCCGCCCTCGGGGTAGCGGGCGGCGTAGCGCTCCCCCATCACGTCCTCGGCGCCGCGGGCGGCGCTGCCCATCGGGACCCGGCTCATCGACTCGACCCCGCCGACGACCGCGACGTCGTAGGCGCCGGAGATCACCCCCTGGGCGGCGAAGTGCACCGCCTGCTGGCTGCTGCCGCACTGCCGGTCCACGGTCGTGGCCGGCACCTGCTCGGGGAAGCCGGCACCGAGGGCCGCGCGCCGGGCGATGTTGGCGGCCTGCTCCCCCGCCTGGGACACGCACCCGACGATCACGTCGTCCACCACGGCCGGGTCGACGCCGGACCGCTCCACGAGGCTCTCCAGCACCCCCGCGAGCAGATCGGCGGGGTGGACCCCCGACAGCAACCCCCCGGGCTTGCCCTTGCCGACCGGCGTCCGGACGGCCTCGACGATCACCGCGTCCCGCATTCCCGGGCCTCCTGGGTTGGGATGTCCAACTGACAGCGCGACGGTAGCGCGCGTTGGTTTGATGTGCAAACCTGGGGTCATGACCGCCGCCGTCGACCTGGCCGGGCTGCCCGGCCGCCCCTGCTCGATCGCCGCCGCCCTGGAGCTGGTCGGCGAGCGCTGGTCCCTGCTCGTCATCCGGGAGGTGTCGCTGGGCAACCACCGCTTCAGCGACATCGTGCGCGGCACCGGCGCCCCGCGGGACCGGCTCACCGCCCGGCTGAACGCCCTGGTGGCCGCCGGCGTGCTGGAGAAGCGGCCCTACAGCGACGCGCCGCCGCGGTCGGGGTACCACCTGACCGCGTCCGGCCGGGACCTGCTGCCGGTGCTGCAGGCGCTGCTGCAGTGGGGCAACCGCTGGGCCACCGACGAGCCACCCGTGCGCCTGGTGCACGCCCCCGGCGACCACGAGGCGCACGAGGTCGACGCCGAGTGGGTGTGCCGCACGTGCGGCGAGCCGGTGGCGGGGTCGCGGGTGACCCGCGAGCTCACCCCCGCCGGCCGGGTGCTGTCCGGGCTGCCGGCGCACGAGGACGGGGAGGACGCCGACCGTGACCGTTGAGCCGGCCGCTGCGACGACCCCCGCGACCTGGGGCGAGCCGCGTTCCCGCACGGTCACCTGGTTCGACCCGATGGTCACCGCGGCCGGTGCGCTCGAGCGGTCCGGGCTGGAGACCCTCGAGGCGCTGCGTGACGGCGTCCTTCCCCCGCCGCCGATCGTGCCGCTCGTGCAGATGGACCTGCTCGCCGTCGAGGAGGGCCGCGTCGAGTTCTCCTGCCTGGTCGACGAGTCGGTCTACAACCCGATCGGCGTCGTGCACGGCGGGCTGGTCTGCACGCTGCTCGACACGGTCGCCGGCTGCGCCGTCCACTCCACGCTGCCGCGCGGCACCGGGTACACGTCCATCGAGCTGAAGGTCACCTACCTCCGGGCGGTCACGGCCGCCAGCGGGCCGCTGCGCGCGATCGGCCGCGTCGTCAAGCCCGGGCGCCGGGTCGCCTTCGCCGAGGGCGAGGTGCTCGACGCAGCGGGCCGGAGCGTGGCCACGGCCTCGAGCTCACTGCTGGTGTTCCCGCTCTCCGGCTGAGCCGGCGCCGCCGGCCACCCGCTCCGGCAGGATCCGCGCCATCAGGTCGGCGTCGACCAGGCCGGCGGTGCCGAAGCGACGGCCGATCTCCACGAACTGCGGCGCGGCCCCGGCCAGCTCCGACAACAGCGCCCTCGCGGCGTCCTCGCGGCCGGCGAGCCCGGCGACGACGGCGCGCCAGAGCACGTGGTCGGGCTCGGTGTCCGGGTCGGGCAGCCGCAGCTCCTCCAGCACCCGGTCGGCGGTGACCGGGTCCCCGCCGATGGCCTGCTGGAACGCGCGGACGACGTCCTGGTAGCGCGCCAGCCGGACCACCAGCTCGTCCAGTTCCGCGACGGGGTCCTCGGAGTCGTCGACGCGGAGGTCGACCACGGTGTCGTGCCACGGCCGGCCGGTGGGGACGGCGCGGACGACGAACACCGCCGCCGACCGCCGGCCCCGGACGTCGCCACCGGCGTCCTCCCCGGCGTGCAGCGCCAGCAGCAGCCGGTGGGCCAGCGCCCCCTGCGAGGTCTCGAAGGTGGCGACCATCGACTCCCACACCTGCGGGGAGTCGACCATGTTGGCCAGGGCGACGCAGCCCTCCCCCACCTGGTGGCCGGCCTCGGCGACGCAGTTGTCGCCGGTGTAGACGGCCAGGTCGCCGGAGACGTGCAGGACCGCGACCTGCCGGCGCTCGGGGTGCGGGTCGACGCTGCGCAGCGCGGTGAGCACCTCCTGCGCGGTGAAGCCCCCGCGCAGCAGGTCCAGCCCGATCTGGCCGTACATCGGTTCGGCCATCGACTGGCTGGCGATGACCCCCTGCCCGGGCAGGGCGTACGGCACGCTGCTGCCGACGGCGAAGGCCTGCGACTGGGTGGCGACGCCCATCTCCCCGGTCGTGGTGTCCCGGGCGACGATCGAGTAGGTCACGCCCTGCCGCCTGCCCGCGCCGGGTCACCGGTCAAACACCGACCCGGTCCTGCGGAGATCTTGCGGGATCGCGGCGGGCGGCCTGCGGTTCGGCGCCCAGAGTCCTCCCTGCCGGCGCAGACAGCCGCCGCCACGGACCGGAGGAACCCGAGATGACGTCGTCCCGCACCGTCCCCGCCCGCCGCCGCACCCAGGTGCTCGGCTCGCTGGGTGTCGTGGCCGCTGCCGCCGCCGTGGCCGGTCTGGGCACGTTCGGCACGTTCACCGACAGCACCACCCCGATCTCGACGAGCGTCTCGAGCGGCACGGTCTCGATCGACGTCAGCCAGCGCGGCGCCGCGATCCCGGTGACCACGGCCGGCTTCCTGCCCGGCGACTCCATGACCCGTGCGGTCGACCTGGTCAACGACGGCACCTCGCCGCTGGGCCAGGTGAGCCTCGCCTCGACCGCCTCCGCGGCGAGCGTGCTGACCAGCGACGCCGCGAGCGGCCTGCAGCTGGCGGTGCGGTCCTGCTCGACCGCGTGGACCCAGGGCGGCACCGCCTCGGCACCGACCTACACCTGCGCCGGCACGGTCTCCACCCTCTACTCCGGCCGCGCGGTCATGGACGCCCCGCTCGCCGGGGTGGCCAGCCTCCAGCCGGGCGGGGTCGACCACCTGGTCCTCTCCGTCTCGCTGCCCGCCACGGCCGGCGACGCCTTCCAGGGGACGACCGCGACCCTCGGTCTCACCTTCACCGGCGTGCAGCGCCCCGGCACCGCCCGCTGACCCGGCCCGCCCCCACCCCGCCGTCCGCGGGGAGACGACGGAGGCGGCGCGCCGCACGACGACGTCCCCGCTCCCCCTGACGCGGGAGCGGGGACGTCGCCGCGTGCGGGCCGCCCCCGCGGGTGGCGGCACGCTGCTGGCTTCCGCGACCGCCGCGCGGATCCGCGCGAGCCGACGCGAGGGGGACGTGGTGCAGGAGCACGAGCGCGCACTGGCCGAGGCCGACGCACGGCAGGCCCGGCGCGAACGGCGCCGGGCCCGGATCGGCTACGTGCTCGCCACCCTCGCCGCGGTGGCCCTCTTCACCGACCCCGTGCTGTCGGTGGACCGGCGGATCGCCGTCGGGACGGCGCTGGCGCTGTTCGCGCTGGCCGTGCCGTTCCTGATCGCCGCCGACTGGAGACGCCGGATCGACTGGACCTGACCCGGACCGCGCCCGGACGGTCAGGCCGGCGGCGCCGGAGTCCCCGACTCCAGGGCGCGCAGCCGCTGCTCGACCACGGCCAGCCGGTCCGCCACCGGGTCCCCGCCGACCTCCTCGGCAGCCGGCGGCTGCGCCAGCCCGGCCAGCGCCGCGGTGAGCCGACCGACCAGGGACGCCGCCTCGACGGGGGTCAGCCGGACCGAGCCGGCGCACCGGTCGTCACGCCAGAAGCTGACCGTCAGCAGTCCGGCCTCGGCGTGCGCCGAGACCCGCACCGCGCGGCTGAGCCCGCGGGCGCTCTCCCACGTCCACCTGTCGGCCGGGAACGGCACCACGGACATGTGCCGAGCGTGGTCCCCCGCCGCCTGCCCGTCAACGACCGGGCGCGCGACCGCCACCTGCGGATTCACCGCGCGCCGGCCGGGTATCGCGCCGCGCACGGGACATCGACGGCCACCGGCCGGAACAGGAGTCGACTCATGGGCAAGCTGTCACTGGCACTGGGCATCGGGGTGGGCTACGTCCTGGGCACCCGCGCGGGACGGGAGCGGTACCAGCAGATCCAGCAGGCCACCGCGCGGCTGACCGGCCGCCCGGAGGTGCAGCAGGCGGTGGGGAAGGTGCGCGAGACCCTGCCGCCGCCGCTGCAGGGCGCCGTGGACAAGCTGGTGGAGAGCTCCCCCTCCGGCGGGCCGGCCACGACGTCGTCCGCCGGCGGGGGGTTCCCGCTCGAGGACGGTGAGCCGGTGTCGCAGACGTTCTCAGCGTTCGGCGAGCGCAGCGCGGCGGCGCCGTCGACCGGGGCCGGGAGCACGGGCGGGCAGGCCCCGGTGGTCCCCGCCCCGGACGACGAGGAGCCGGTGGCGCAGACGTTCTCGGCCTTCACCGAGCGCAGCGCGGACGAGCCCCGCACCGACCCCTCCCGCTAGCCGCCGTCCCCGGCCCGGCCCGGCGCAGCCCGCGGGCCGGGCCGGGCCGGGCCGAGCACGAAACGTCCCCACAGCCCTTCCCTCCGGCCGTCGTCCGTGGTCGGATGCGCCCCACCGCCATGCGGCGGCGCGTCAGCAACGGTGCTGGAGGCGCTCATGGACGACGTGTCGTTGGAGGCTCCTGCCGGGGCTCATCCCCCTGGCGTCACCAGGACGCCCTGTCCCGGCGGCCGGCGGACCACGCCGTGACCGCGACCGCTCCGCGCAGAACCGGGGCGGTCACCCCCGGGCGCGGCACGAGCGAGACCCCACCCCGCCGCGCGGCCATCGCGGCCCGCACCCTGCGCACCGATCGCTGGTGGCTGCAGCCGCTGGTCACGGTCGTCGTCCTGGCGCTCTTCATCGCCTACTCGACGTTCCGCGCGCTCCAGAACGCGCACTACTACACCGAGCCCTACATCTCGCCGTTCTACTCCCCGTGCATCACGACGTGGTGCGAGGGCGACAGCTTCCCGGAGCTCATCACCGGCCCGTCGTGGATCTCCCCGGCGGTCTACATCCTCGTGCTGCCCCTGGGCATCCGGCTGACCTGCTACTACTACCGCAAGGCCTACTACCGGTCCTTCTGGGCCTCCCCGCCGGCCTGCGCGGTGGCCGAACCGCACCGCCGCTACTCCGGTGAGACGCGGCTCCCGCTGGTCGGGCAGAACGTGCACCGGTACTTCCTGTACGCCGCCCTGGTGTTCAACGCGATCCTCTTCTACGAGGCGTTCCGGGGCTTCCGCGACGAGACCGGCGAGTGGGGGCACATGGGCCTCGGGACGCTGATCCTGCTGGTCAACGCGGTGCTGCTGTTCCTCTACTCGATCTCCTGCCACTCCTGCCGGCACATCGTCGGCGGCCGGCTGAACAGCTTCTCGGCGCACCCCCTGCGCTACCGCGCCTGGACGGTGGCCTCCCGGCTCAACGCCCGGCACATGCAGTACGCCTGGGCGTCGCTGTTCTTCGTCGCCTTCACCGACTTCTACATCTTCCTGCTGGCGACCGACACGATCTCGGATCTCCGCTTCTTCTAGGGGATGGGGCCTCAACGATGGTGGAGCTGGAGCGGCACGAGTACGACGTCGTGGTGGTGGGGGCCGGCGGCGCCGGCCTGCGGGCGGCGATCGAGGCGCACGAGCAGGGCGCCCGGACGGCGGTGGTGTGCAAGTCGCTGCTGGGCAAGGCGCACACCGTCATGGCCGAGGGCGGCATCGCCGCGGCCATGGCCAACCTCTACCCCGAGGACAACTGGCGGGTGCACTTCCGGGACACCATGCGCGGCGGGAAGATGCTCAACCACTGGCGCATGGCCCAGCTGCACGCCCAGGAGGCGCCCGACCGGGTCCGCGAGCTCGAGGACTGGGGCGCGCTGTTCGACCGCACACCCGACGGGCTGATCAGCCAGCGCGACTTCGGCGGGCACCGCTACGCCCGGCTGGCGCACGTCGGCGACCGCACCGGGCTGGAGCTCATCCGCACCCTGCAGCAGCGCACGGTCGCGCTCGGGGTCGACGTGTTCATGGAGTGCACGGTGACCCGGCTGCTGACCGACGCGGAGGGGGTCACCGGCGCCTTCGGCTACTGGCGGGAGTCCGGCCGGTTCGTCGCCTGGCAGGCCCCGTCGGTCGTGCTGGCCACCGGCGGCATCGGCAAGTCCTACAAGGTGACGTCGAACTCCTGGGAGTACACCGGCGACGGGCACTCGCTGGCGCTGCAGGCCGGCGCCTCGCTGGTCAACATGGAGTTCGTCCAGTTCCACCCGACCGGCATGGTGTGGCCGCCGTCGGTGCGCGGCATCCTGGTGACCGAGAGCGTGCGCGGCGACGGCGGGGTGCTGCGCAACTCGGCCGGCAACCGGTTCATGTTCGACTACATCCCGGACTTCTTCCGCAAGGAGACGGCGGAGACCGAGGACGAGGCCGACCGCTGGTACGACGACAAGAAGAACAACCGTCGCCCGCCCGAGCTGCTCCCCCGCGACGAGGTCGCCCGCGCCATCAACAGCGAGGTCAAGGCCGGCCGCGGCAGCCCGCACGGCGGGGTCTTCCTCGACATCGCCTCTCGCCGGTCGGCCGAGTACATCCGCCGCCGGCTGCCCTCGATGTACCACCAGTTCAAGGAGCTGGCCGAGGTCGACATCACCGCCGAGGCGATGGAGGTCGGCCCGACCTGCCACTACGTGATGGGCGGGGTGGAGGTCGACCCCGACAGCGAGGCGGCGCGGGTGCCCGGCCTGTTCGCCGCCGGCGAGGTGGCCGGGGGCATGCACGGCTCCAACCGGCTGGGCGGCAACTCGCTGTCGGACCTCCTGGTGTTCGGACGGCGGGCGGGCGCCGCCGCCGCCGAGCACGCGCTGAAGCGGACCGGCGCGGTGGCGCTGGCCGACGAGGCGCTGACCGAGGCGGCCCGGGCCGCGCTGGCGCCGTTCGAGCGGGAGGGCGGGGAGAACCCCTACGCCGTCCAGCACGACCTGCAGCAGACCATGCACGACCTGGTCGGGATCATCCGCACCGCGGCGGAGATGGAGCAGGCGCTCGAACGGATCGAGGCGCTGAAGCGGCGGGTGGCGGCCCTGTCGGTGGAGGGGCACCGCCAGTACAACCCCGGCTGGCACCTGGCGCTGGACCTGCCGCACATGCTGCGGGTCAGCGAGTGCATCGCCCGGGCGGCGCTGGAGCGGCAGGAGAGCCGCGGGGGGCACACCCGCGACGACTTCCCGGCGACGGATGCGGAGTGGGCGCGGACGAACCTCGTCTGCTCCCTGGCCCCCGACGGCTCCGTGTCGGTGGCCCGGCAGCCGCTCCCCCAGATGCCACCCGAGCTGGCCGAGATCGTCGAGGGGTGACCCCATGAGCTACGACGCGACGTTCCGGGTGTGGCGCGGGGACGCCTCCGGAGGGGACCTGCAGACGTACACGGTGCCGGTGAACGAGGGCGAGGTGGTGCTCGACGTCGTCCACCGGCTGCAGGCGACGCAGGCCGGCGACCTCGCCGTCCGGTGGAACTGCAAGGCCGGCAAGTGCGGCTCGTGCAGCGCCGAGATCAACGGCCGCCCGCGGCTGATGTGCATGACGCGGATGAGCACCTTCGCCGAGGACGAGACGGTGACGGTGACGCCGCTGCGGACGTTCCCCGTGGTCCGGGACCTGGTCACCGACGTCTCCTACAACTACGAGAAGGCGGCGCAGATCCCGGCGTTCACCCCGCGCCCGCGCGACGCCGACGGCAACCACCGGATGCAGCAGGTCGACGTCGAGCGCTCGCAGGAGTTCCGCAAGTGCATCGAGTGCTACCTCTGCCAGAACACCTGCCACGTGATCCGCGACCACGAGGAGAACAAGGCCGTCTTCGCCGGGCCGCGGTTCCTGATCCGGCTCGCCGAGCTCGACATGCACCCGCTGGACACCGTCGACCGCCGGGACCTGGCGCAGGACGAGTTCGGCCTGGGCTACTGCAACATCACCAAGTGCTGCAGTGAGGTGTGCCCGGAGCACATCCACCTGACCGACAACGGGATCATCCCGCTCAAGGAGCGCGTGGTGGACCGCCGGTACGACCCGCTCACCTGGCTCGGCTCGCGGATCCGGCGGCGCCCGCGGGACTGAGGGAACCGACTCTGCCGGCGGGTTCCGCACGTCGCCGGCGGGATCCGGCCGGCAGAGCGGAGAACTCCCCGGCAGAGCGGGCCGGCCGTCCCCGACCCGACGGTGGGCCTCCGCCATCGCCGGCACCATCCGGGCCGGCACCCGGTGGGACAGGTCGGCACCCGCCGGGACCTCGTCGCACGACGGGCGGCATCCGGCCGCGGCGCCCCCCGCACGAGCCGTGGCCGACGACGGCGACCGCTGCTAGTTTCGCGAGGCCGTGCGAGAGATCGAGGAGGTGGTACCCGTGGACGCAGTGTCGACAGGGGTGCTCCCCTCCGGGGTCACGGTCGGGCGATAGGTCGTCCGGGAGCGCCGTCACGAGCCCTCCCGAAAGGCACGACCGTGCACGTCACCTCCGAACGGCGCCTCGACGACGGCGTACTCGAGCGCGAGTTCACCCTCGGCGAGATCCCCGGCACCCTGTGGACGCGTGGCTCCTCGCCGGCCCCGCTGGTCCTGATGCCGCACAACAACGGCCTGCCCCGGGCAGACCCCCGGCTGGTGGCCCGGGCCCGCTACACCGCGGCCCGCGGCTACTCGGTGGCCACCATCGACGCCGCCGGCTGCGGTGGCCGTCCTGGTCCCGCCGGCCACGAGCAGGCCCGCAGCGACCTCCGCCGGGCGATGCAGGCCGGCGAGCCGGTCGACGAGATCCTGGAGTCGGTCGTCGGCCCTCTCGTCAGGAGCGCGGTCCCGGAATGGCGGGCCACGCTGGATGCCCTCCTCGAGCTGCCCGGCATCGTCGGCCCGGTCGGCTACTCCGGGGGGTGGACCGCCCTCGGCATCGGGCTGGTGGTGGTCGAGCCACGCATCGCGGCGGCCGGCTTCTTCGCCGGGGGGTACGTACCCCGTGCCCAGCGCGACGCGGCCCGGCAGGTCACCGTCCCGCTGCTGTTCCTCCTGCAGTGGGACGACGAGGGGAACCCGCGGGACCGGGCCCTGGAGCTGTTCGATGCCTTCGGCAGCAGGGAGAAGACGCTGCACGCCAACGCGGGCGGGCACACCGGAACCCCGTGGTTCGAGTTGGAGGACGGGTGCCGGTTCCTGGACCGACACCTCAGGTGAGGCGGGCCGGCCTTCCCACCCCCGTGTGCCGCCTCAGTACATGCCGTCCCCGGCGACCATCCCGGCCGCGGGCAGGGGGCGGCGCACCACCGGCCGGACGCGCCGGGCCGCGGGCAGCCGCCGGGTGTAGCTCTCGGCGTTGCCGCGGATGTGCGCCAGGTCCTCCTCGGTCGCCGCCCGGACGACGCGCGCGGGCACGCCGGCCACCACCGACCACGGCGGCACCTGCGTGTTCGGGGTGACCACCGCGCCGGCGGCGACGATCGAGGCGCCGCCGATGTGCGCGCCGTTCATCACGACGCTGCCCATGCCCACGAGGACGTCGTCGTCGATCCGCGCGCCGTGCAGCACGACGCGGTGCCCGACGGTGACCCCGCGGCCGACGACGAGCGGGAACCCGGGGTCGGAGTGCAGCGCGCAACCGTCCTGCACGTTGGTGCCGGCTCCGAGCACGATGGCCTCCTCGTCGGCGCGGGCCACCGAGCCGTACCAGATGCTCGACAGCGGCCCCATGGTGACCGCACCCACCACCACTGCGGTCGGGGCGACGAAGGCCTCCTCGTCGATCTCCGGCCGGCCGAACGGCAGCTCGGCGATGTAGTTGTCCCGCTCCATGGCACCCTCCCGGTCCTCCGCACGGTGAGGGCAAGAGTGGCCCGCGTCACACCGATGGCGCCAGTGCCTGCGACGCCGTCAGCGCACCCCGGAGGGCGCTCGACGGCGGCGGGCGCAAAGCACGAGGCCCGTGCCGACGAGGAGGAGCACACCGCCGGCCCCGGCGAGCGGGAGCACGTCGGCACCGGTCTGCGCGAGCCCGCCGGGCGCCGTCACCGGTCCCGGTGTCGCGACCCCCCGGGTGACCGCCGGAACGGCCCCGCCGTCCCCGACCGTCCCGGTGCCCGCCCCGCCACCCGCTCCCGGGCCACCGGGACCCCCCGGGCCACCGGGGGTCCCTGCCGGGCCGCTCACCGCGGCCACCTCGCTGACCGTCGTCCCCGCGACGTTGGTGAACACCGCCCGGTAGGACACCGTCCCGGCCGTCACCGGCACGGTCAGCGTCGTCGCCGTCGCGCCGGGGACGTCGGTCCAGGTCGTACCGCCGTCGTCGGGCCGCTGCCACCGGACGGTCGGCACCGGGACGCCCACCGCGGCGGCGGTCAGCGTCACCGTCGTCCCGACCGCACCGCCGGCCGACGAGGGCTGGGCGGTGACCACGGGGGCCACGTCGACGCCGGGGGCCGCGACCAGCACCACCGTGGACAGCGCCACCGGAGTCCCCGACGGGGACGACCCGAGGGCCAGCACCTGCCAGACGCCGGCGCCGGGCAGCACAGGCGACGTGGTGAGGGACCCGGATCCGTCGGCCGCGGCCTCCCCGAGGTCCACCGGTGCGGGCGCGGCGGCCGACGTGCCCGTGACCGCCGCGGCCGCGTGCAGCGGATAGGCGGCGAGGGTGACCCGCGCGTGCGGCGCGAAGCCGTCTCCGGTGAGCGCCACCGGGTCACCCGGCGCGGTCGGCGCCGCGGGCGCGCCCAGCGGTCCCGTGGGCGCGGGCGGGGTCGGCGGGAGGGAGACGCGGAAGCAGCTCGCCGCGCCGTCGACCTCGTTGCCGCCGGCGTCCGCCACGGGATCCCAGGCGGGTGGCGCGGCGGCCGGGTCACGCAGGACCAGGCAGGTCCCCTTCGCGTTCCCGGCCATCCGCGTGCCGCGGACGACGAGAGGTCCCCGGGTGGCCACCGCGGCTCCGAAGTTACCGCTCCCCGCGTCCACCGCCCCGGCGGTGTTGGCCTCGACCGTCGAGTCGACCAGCTCGACCGGTCCACCGCGGGTGTAGAGGCCACCGCCGACGAACGCGCGGTTCCCCTCGACGATCGCGTCCTCGATCCGCGCCGGCGTGCCGTGCAGCGCGAGGCCGCCGCCGATGCCGTTGGCCGGGAGTCCGGCCACCCGGTCGGGGAAGCCGTTGCCGAGCACCTCCACCGCGGTCATCGTCGTCGGGGTGTCGCGGATCGAGGCGGCCAGGACGGCCCCGCCGTGGACGATGATCCCCTCGACCGTGTTGCGCTCGAACACGCTGCCCGTCACCGTCAGCGGGTGGTCGAAGGAGGCCACCGCCCCGCCGCCGTACATCCGGTCGAGGTCACCGAGCCCGGACACGGTGAGGGCGTTGTCCGTGAAGGTGCTGTCGGTGATCACCAGCGGCGCGCTGAACGGCGAGGCCGGGGCCGGGGTGGTGGGGGGCTCCACGGGGAAGCCGTTGAACCCGCTGCTCACCCAGGCCAGGACGGCGCCCCCGGAGGCGAACCCGGTCGCGGCGTTGCCGGTGAAGGTCGATCCGGTGATCGTCGTCGGGTTCCACTGGCGGACGGCGATGGCACCGCCGCCGGAGCCGTCCAGCGGGCAGGTGACGGTGTTGCCGGTGAAGCTGCTGGCCACCACCGTCGTGCTGCCCGACCCCACGCCCAGGATCGCCCCACCCCGGTCGAATGCGTGGTTGTCGGTGAACGCCACCCGCTCGACCACGAGGTGACCGGCGCTCCAGACGGCGCCGCCACCGGTGTAGCCGGTGTCCTGCGACCAGCCGCGGGTCAACGTCAGGTCGCGCAGGGTCACCGTGGGCAGGTCCGTCGGCGACGTGGCGCCCGCCGGCGCCTGGACGGCGAACAGCGACGTCCGGTATCCCCCGTCCACGACCACGTCGTGCCCGGTGCCGCTGATGAGGAGCGTCTTGTCCACGACGATCGTGCTGCCGCCCTCGGGGGTGACGACGATCGGGCCGTCGCAGGCGATCTGGACGGTGCCACCGTCGGGTGCGTCGCCGATCGCCGCGCGCAGCGCCGCCTCGGTGCACACGGTGACCGTCCGGGTGTCCCCCGGATCGGCCGCGGCCACCCCCGGGGCGAGGCCGGCGCCGAGGGCGGCGCAGGTCAGCACGGCGGCACGGACGGCGGAGCGGGTGGGCACGGCTCTCCCGGGGTCGACGGCGTCGCCCCAGCGGGCGCCGGGCGGCATCGTCGCCGGTCAGCGCGTCGCGGCCGGGTACCCGGGCACCGACACGGGGCGCGTGGGGCAGACGTGGCGTCGCCCGCCACCCGGTGCGGGGAGCGGCCGGGTCGTACCGTCGAGGGGGTGAGCATCGCGCCGCCGTCCAGCGTCCCCCTCGGGGACCGCTTCGCCCGCGAGCTGCCGGAACTCGCGCTGCCCTGGCAGGCCGCCGATGCGCCCGAGCCGCGGCTGCTCGTGCTGAACGAGCCGCTGGCCGCCGAGCTGGGGCTCGACCCGGCCGAGCTGCGCACCGACGCGGGGGTCCGCCTCCTGACGGGCACCGCCGTGCCGGACGGCGCGCGGCCGGTCGCGCAGGCCTACGCCGGGCACCAGTTCGGCGGCTACAACCCCCGCCTGGGCGATGGCCGGGCCCTGCTGCTCGGCGAGCTCGCCGGTCCCGACGGCCGGCTGCACGACCTGCACCTGAAGGGCTCGGGGCCCACGCCGTTCTCCCGCGGGGGCGACGGCTACGCCGCGGTGGGACCGATGCTGCGCGAGTACGTGGTCGGCGAGGCGATGCACGCCCTGGGCATCCCGACGACGCGGTCGCTGGCCGTCGTCGCCACCGGCCGGACCGTGTACCGCGAGACGGCGCTGCCCGGCGCCGTCCTCGCGCGCGTGGCCAGCAGCCACCTGCGGGTCGGCAGCTTCCAGTACGCGCGGGCCACCGGCGACGTCGACCTGCTGCGCCGGCTGGCCGACCACGCGATCGACCGGCACTGGAGCGCCGCGGCCGGTGCGGAGAACCGGTACCTGGCGCTGTTCGAGGCCGTGGTCACCGCCCAGGCGTCGCTGGTCGCGCAGTGGATGCTGGTCGGGTTCGTGCACGGCGTGATGAACACCGACAACACGACGATCTCCGGCGAGACCATCGACTACGGCCCCTGCGCGTTCATGGAGGCCGTCGACCCGAACACCGTCTACAGCTCGATCGACGCCGGCGGGCGCTACCGCTACGGCAACCAGCCGCTGGTCGCCGAGTGGAACCTGGCCCGGTTCGCCGAGGCGCTGCTCCCGCTGCTCGACGAGGAGCAGGAGCGGGCGGTGGAGCTCGCCGTCGCCGCGCTGCAGGGCTTCCGCCCGCGCTACAGCGCCGCGTGGACGGCGGGGATGCGGGCCAAGCTCGGGCTCCCCGAGGGCCTGGCCGACGACGTCACCGCCGGGCTGGCCGACGACCTGCTCGAGCTGCTGCAGGCCGGCCACGTCGACCACACGTCGTTCTTCCGCGCGCTCGGCCGGGCGGCCCGTGGGGACGTCGCCCCGGCGCGCGACCTGTTCCTCGACCTGGCGGGCTTCGACGCGTGGGCCCAGCGGTGGCGGGCGCTGCAGCCCGACGCCGCCGGGATGGACCGGGTCAACCCCGCCTACGTCCCGCGCAACCACCTCGTCGAGGAGGCGCTCGACGCGGCCACGGCCGGCGACCTGGCGCCGCTGGGCGGGTTGCTCGAGGCCGTCACCCGCCCGTTCGAGGAGCGGCCGGGTCTCGAGCGCTACGCCGCGCCCGCGCCCGCGGACTTCGGCGCGACCTACCGCACCTTCTGCGGCACCTGACCCGTCGACGAGATCTGCACACTCGTCACCATCAGCGGCTGATGCCGACGAGTGTGCAGATCTCGTCGAGGGGGTGGCGGGTCAGCGCAGGACGTCGCGGGACACGTCGGTGACGATCGCGCGGAAGGTGGTCGTGTCGACCTCGTCGTCCACGGTCACGCGGACGACGTCGGCCACCTGCTGCTCGGTGGTCGGCCGCAGGGCCGCCGCGCGGGCCGCCGCGACGAGGTGCAGGTAGCGGACGCGGTGCTCGTCGCCGGACGCCGGGTGGCTGCTGGGGTGCGCGTGCATGCCTCGACGGTGACAGCCGTCACCGCCGGCCGCGCGGACCACCGCCGGGTGTGCCGGACCGATCCGTCCCCGCCGTCACATCCGCCCCGCCGGCCACCGGTGTCCGGCCCTTCCCACCGCGGCCGGGGACTGCCGATGAGGAGGGCATGCGCGCCAGCCACCTCGCCACCGCCCTGACCGCCTTCGCGGCCGGCCTGTCGGCCGCCACCGTCCTGAACGCCCGCCGCGCCGAGCGCCACCGCCCGGCCGCTCCGGTCCTCGCCGCTCCTCCCGCCGCTCCTCCCGCCACCGCGCCCGCCGTCCCCACCCCGTCGCTCCCGGCCGCGCCGGGGACCGACGGCGTCGTCCTGCCCTTCCTGCGGACCGTCCCGACTCCTCCGGCACCGGCGGCGGGCCGCCCGGCCCGCTGCGGCGACAGCGGCGGCCTGACCCGCGCGGGCGCCCCGTGCGGCGCGCGCGCCACCAGCGGCGGCCGCTGCCACCACCACCCGCTGGCGGCCTGAGGCCGGGTTCCGCCCGGAGGACGGCGAGCCGGGCCGGGTCTCGTCTCAGGCCGGGTCGGCGGTGAACTCGCGGCGGGCGATCCGCCAGGTGCCCCCCACCCGGCGGAACTCGTCGCGGACCCGCCCGGCGCTGACGACGGCGGTGCCGGCCAGGACGACGATCGACGAGCGGCACACCGCCGTGTCGCCGTCCACGTCGATGACGTGGTTGAGCGACAGCCGGTGCACCGAGCCCGGCCGCAGGCCCGCCGCGAAGGCCTCGAGGGCGTTCCGGCCGGCGACGTCGTCCCCGCCGGTGCCGCCGCCGACGAAGACCCCGTCGTCGGTGTAGAGCGAGGCGAAGGTCGCCGCGTCGCCGGAGTCGAGGGCGCAGACGTAGCGGGCGTAGACGTCGCGGATGGCGTCGCGGTCCTCGGCGGGGGTCGGCACGGCGGGCATGCTCGCACCTCCCGCCCCGACGGCGTGCTCCCCACGGGGCAGAACTGCACTTCTGCCCCGTGCAGAAGTGCAGTTCTGCCCCTGACCGTCACCCGGAGACGGTGAGGACCGATGCCGGGCAGGCCGCGGCGGCCGCGCGCGCCGCATCCGCGTGCGCTGCATCGGGCGCGGGGTCGAGCAGGACCACGAGGCCGTCGTCCTCGTCCTGGTCGAACAGGTCCGGCGCGGCGAGCACGCACTGGCCCGCGCCGATGCACATGTCGCGGTCCGCCTCGATCCGCACGACCCCTCCTCCTCGTCCGGTGCACGTCGTGCATGCGTGCATGACGTGCATCATGAGACTAGCGTCACTCCGGGACGGTCGCCGGAGAGAGGACGCAGGGATGAGCACCGACAGCGCGCAGGCCGACGGCACCGTCGAGCGGGTCACCATCGAGATCCGCCGGCCGATCGCCGCCGACCTCGTGGAGCACCCGCCGGGCTGCCCGTTCGACCCGCCGCCGGGCATGGTCGAGCGCCGCGGCCGGGGCGCCGTGCAGTCCCTGCGCCTGCTCAACGGCGTCATCGCCTACCTGGTGACCGGGTTCGAGGAGGGCCGCTCCGTGCTGGCCGACCCCCGGTTCAGCGCCGACAAGATGCGCAACCGCGAGGCCACCTCCTTCCAGCCGGAGGAGGTGGCCGCCATGGGCGAGGCCGCCGACAGCGGACGGTGCCCGGTGGTCCCCGCCGCCGGCTCCGCACCCCGGGGCGACGGCTACTTCGTCTTCATGGACCCGCCCGAGCACACCCGGCTGCGGCGCCTGCTCACCGGCCAGTTCACCGTGCGCCGCATGCAGGCGCTGGAGTCGCGGCTGCGCGAGATCGCCGCCGAGCGGATCGCGGCGATGCAGGCGGCCGGCACCGAGGCCGACCTGGTGCCGGCGTACGCGCTGCCGATCCCCTCGCTGATGATCTGCGAGCTGCTCGGGGTGGACCCCGAGGACCGCGAGGCGTTCCAGCACAACACCTCGGTCGGCACGAACGTGCAGGCCAGCGACGAGGAGAAGGCGGTCGCCGGCGGCGAGCTGTACGCCTTCATGCAGCGGCTGGTCGCGGGCAAGCGCGCGAACCCCGGCGACGACATCCTCTCCGGGCTGGTGCGCGCCACGGACCCGGAGCTGACCGACCAGCAGCTCGTGGACATGTCGCTGGTGCTGCTCGGCGCCGGCCACGAGACGACGGCGAACATGCTGAGCCTGGGCGCCCTGGCCCTGCTGTCGCACCCCGAGCAGGTCGAGGCGCTGCGGGCGGACCCGGCGCTGTTCGACAACGCCGTCGAGGAGCTGCTGCGCTACCTGAGCATCGTCCAGTTCGGCGTCACCCGGATCGCGATGGAGGACCTCGAGCTCGGTGGCGTCGAGGTCCCGGCCGGGGCGACGGTCATCGTGGCGATGCCCGAGGTGAACCGGGACCCGGGGCACTTCCCGGACCCCGACCGGTTCGACGTCACCCGCCCGCGCTCCTCGCACCTGGCCTTCGGGCACGGCGTGCACCAGTGCCTCGGGCAGCAGCTGGCCCGCATCGAGATGCGGATCGGCCTGGAGGAGCTGGTCACCCGCCTACCCGGCCTGCGCCTGGCCGTGCCGGTCGAGGAGGTCCCGGTGAAGAACGAGATGCTCATCTACGGCCTGCACGCGCTGCCGGTCACCTGGGCGTGACCGATCCCGCCCGGGTCGCCGTCGTCACCGGCGCCGCCCCGCGGCCGGGCACCGGCGCCGCCGTCAGCGGCCAGGTCCTCGGCGTCAACGGCGGCCTGCACCCGGGCGGCTGAGATGGCAGCGGGTACACACGTCGGCGTGGACGGCGGCACGGGGACGGCGGCGGGGCGCCGGGAGCAGAAGAAGAGCGCGACGCGGGCCGCGATCCGGAACGCCGCCCTGCGGCTGGCCGTGCGCGACGGCGTGGAGAACGTGACCCTCGAGCAGATCGCGACCGAGGCAGACATCGCGCTGCGGACGTTCTTCAACTACTTCTCCAGCAAGGAGGAGGCGGTCGTGGCCTCCGCCGCGGGCGACTTCCACCGCCTGGTCGCCGCGTTCCGGGCCCGGCCCCGCGAGGAATCGGTGCTGCGGGCGCTGCGCGAGGCGGCGCTGCTGACGCTGGACCGGGCCGCGGCCGACGACCGCGACCACGTGGTCGCGCTGCGGGTGATCCGCGGGCAGCGCTCGCTGGTCCCCCAGCTGCTGGCGGCGCTGGCCGCGCAGGAGGAGGTCCTCGCCGACGCGATCGCCGAACGGCTGGATCCGCCGGCGGCGGCATCGGTCTACCCGCGGCTGTGCGCCACGACCGCGCTCGCCGGGATGCGGGTGGCCCTCGACCGGTGGCTGGGGGGCAGCGCCGTCCCCGCGTTCGCCGACCTGCGGACCGAGCTCGACCGGGTCTTCGC
This sequence comes from Trujillonella humicola, assembly GCF_046233715.1. Classification (NCBI taxonomy): domain Bacteria; kingdom Bacillati; phylum Actinomycetota; class Actinomycetes; order Geodermatophilales; family Geodermatophilaceae; genus Trujillonella; species Trujillonella humicola. Next base: position 52,609 of record NZ_JBJNRJ010000017.1, read on the forward strand.
GCAGCTGGCCGCCGGGCTCGACCGGCCGGGGGTCCCGGAGGGCGCCTGAGGCGCCCCGCCGGGGACCCGGTCAGGCGTTGAACCGCAGGGCGCCGTCGAGCCGGACGACGTGGCCGTTGAGGTAGTCGTTCTCCGCGATCTGGTACGCGAGCTTGGCGTACTCCGCCGGGCGTCCCATCCGCTTGGGGTTGGGCACGACCTTCCCGTACATCTCGTCGGCCTTGACCGGGTCGGGGAAGGCCGGGGTGAGGAACGTGCCCGGGGCGATCCCCATGACCCGGATGCCGGCCGGCGCGAGGTCGCGGGCCGCGGCGAGGGTGAGGGCGATGACGCCGCCCTTGGCCATCGCGTAGCTGGTCTGCCCGGGCGCGGCCTCGAAGCCGGCGATGCTCGCGGTCATGATCACGACGCCGCGCTGGTTGTCCTCCAGCGGCTCGTTGCCCTGCATCGAGGCGGCCGCGCGCGACAGCACCCGGTAGGTGGCGGTGTAGTAGTACTCGGTCGTCTGGAGGAACGCCTCCATCGGCATCGGGGTGCCGTCGCGGGAGACGATCCGCTGCGCGGCCCCGCCGCCGGGTCCGCCGTTGACGATGACGGTGACGCGGAGGGGGCCAAGCGACTGCGCCCTGGCGACCGCGGCGTCGACCGACTCGTCGCTCGTGACGTCGGTGTGCACGAACTCCACGCCGTCGCCGAGCTCGGCCACGATGGCCTTCGCCTTCTCCTCGTTGACGTCGGCCATGACGACCTTGAGCCCCTCGGCCGCGTACTTCCGCACGGTCTGCTCGCCGAAGCCGCCGGCGCCGCCGACGACGAGTGCTGATGCGCCAGTGAGGTCCACCGTGTCTCCGCTCTCCGGGACGCGTACCACCGACGCGTCGCGCCGGGGACTGTAGGTGGCCGCGACGACGCCACGGGCGGTCCTGCCGCCGCGGGAGCGCCCCGCCGGTCCGGCCTGCCCGCCCCGCGCCGCCCGGACGGCCCGTCCGGCGGGCAGGAGGACGCCCGCCACGCGGGCGGTGACCGGGATCGGGCGGATCGGGCGCCACGAACCGAGGTGATCCCCCGGCGGTGCGACGGGACCGCGAGCGGCGCCGGGCTCCCCGGGAACGCGGACGAGCCCCGCGCACCTGCCCTCCCCCGAGGCGGTGCGCGGGGCTCCTCGCAGTTCCCCCTGCCGCCGGTCCCCCCGTGACCCGGCGACGAGGACGACTCTGCCCGCCGTCCCGCAGGATCCGCGCAGCCGTTCCGCACGATCTCCGCAAGAGCACGGTCGGCCACCGGCCGCGCCGGACCCGCGGCGCGACGGTCAGGTGTCGCGGTAGCGCACGGCCGCGGCCAGCTTCTCCCCCGCCAGCTCGGGCGTGGCCGGGCGGCCCGGTCCGGGGAACTCCGTGCCGGGTGCGAGGTACAGGCCGGCGTAGGCGGCGGTGTCGCGCTGGTAGCGCCAGCCCTCGGCCAGCGGCCCGGCGTCGTAGGCGTCGTAGCCGAGGGAGTCGAGGAACTCCGCCACCGTCCGCTTGGCGTCGGCGTCGTCGCCGGCGATGACCAGGACCGAGCGGTCCGGAGAGCCGGCCGGGCGGCCCAGGGTGGCCAGGTGCTCGAAGTAGATGTTGTTGAACGCCTTCACCACGCGGGACCCGGGCAGGTGGGCCTGCAGCAGCTCGCTCACCGTCGTCGACTCGTCGTCGAGCTCGGGGATCTGCCCGTCCCGCTGCGGGTAGTAGTTGTTGGTGTCGATCACGACCTTGCCGCGCAGAGGCTCGACGGGGACCTCGCGGTAGGCCCGCAGCGGGATCGTCACGACCACGAGGTCGCCGGCCGCGGCCGCCTCCGGCGGGGTCGCCGCCCGGGCGCGCGGGCCCAGCTCGGCGACGAGGCCGGCGAGGGTGTCCGGCCCGCGGCTGTTGCTGAGCACGACGTCGTGGCCGGCGGCGACCGCCAGCCGCGCGACGGTGCCGCCGATGTGACCGCTGCCGATCAGTCCGAGAGTCGTCATGCCCGCGCACAAGTCCGACGCGCGGTGCGCCATTCCCGGCCGGGTCCAAGGGCCCTGGCGGGTCCGGACCGGCCGGGCCACCGTGGGCGCCCCCAGTCGAGGAGGACGACATGCGCATGATGCTGAAGGCCGTCGTCGACACCGAGAGCGGCAACCGCGCCATGGCGGACGGCACCGTGGAGAAGACCATCCAGGAGACGGTCGAGCGGCTGCGGCCCGAGGCCATCTACTTCGTCGGGGACGAGGGCCGGCGCAGCCTCTGGGCGGTCATCGACCTGGACGACTCGGCCCGGCTGCCGGAGATCTCCGAGCCGCTGTTCCAGCTGGGGGCGCGGGTGACCGTCACGCCCTGCATGAACCTGGAGGACCTGCAGAGGGCCATGTCGGCGCTGCGCTGAGCGATCGACGGGCGCCACCGGGGCCCCGACCGCCGGACGGGGCCCCGGCCCGGCTCCGCACCGGGAGGCCGCCGTGCTGACGATCGAGCTGCTGGGTCCCTTCCGCGTCCGGGTGGACGGGCGCACCGTGGCCCAGGACGGGTGGCCCCGCCGCGACCCGGCCAGCCTGGTCAAGCTGCTGGCCCTGCGCCCGGACCGCCGGCTGCACCGGGAGCAGGTGATGGACCTGCTCTGGCCGGACCTGGGACCCGGCGAGGCCGCCCCCCGCCTGCACAAGGCGGCCCACTACGCCCGCCGCACGCTCGGGCGGGAGGACGCGGTCGTCCTCCGCGACGGCATGGTCGCGCTGCTGCCGGGAGTGCCGGTGTGCGTGGACGCCGAGCAGTTCGAGCGCGCCGCGCGTGCCGCCCTCGCCGACGGGTCGGTCGCCGCCGCGGCCGCCGTCCTCGACCGGCACCCCGCGGAGCCCCTGCCGGCCGACGTCTACGCCGAGTGGGCCGACGAGCCGCGCGACCGGCTGACGACGCTGCGGACCCGGCTGCTCCGCCAGGCCGGTCGCTGGGACGAGCTGCTGGCGCTCGACCCGGCCGACGAGGAGGCGCACCTGGGGCTGATGCGGGAGCTGGCCCGCGCCGGGGACCGGGCCGGGGCGCTGCGCCGGTTCGAGACGCTGGACCGGACGGTGCGCCGTCACCTGGGCACCGGCCCCGGACGTGAGGCGACCGCGCTGCGGGACCGGCTGCTCGCCTCGATGCGGGACCGGGGCGGGCCGCCGGCGGTCGACGAGCGCCGGCTCGAGCAGCGGATCCGGTTCTGCCGCACGCGGGACGGCGTCACCCTCGCCCACGCCCGCTCCGGCAGCGGCCCGCCGCTGGTCAAGGCGGCCAACTGGCTGACCCACCTCGACCACGACTGGCACAGCCCGGTGTGGCGGCACTGGCTGGTCGAGCTCTCCCGGCGGCACACGCTGGTCCGCTACGACGAGCGCGGCTGCGGCCTGTCGGACCGGGACGTCGCCTCGTCGACCTTCGAGGACTGGGTGGCCGACCTCGAGGCGGTCGTGGACGCCGCCGGCCTCGACCGGTTCCCGGTGCTCGGCATCTCCCAGGGCGGCCCGGTCGCCGTCACCTACGCCGCGCGGCATCCCGAGCGGGTCACCCGGCTGGTCCTGTACGGCTCCTACCTGCAGGGCCGACTGGTGCGCGCGACCACCGAGGAGGACCGCGCCGAGCACCGGCTGCAGGTCGAGCTGGCCCGGCTGGGTTGGGGCCGCGACGAGCCGGCGTTCCGGCAGGTGTTCACCTCCCAGTTCATGCCGCAGGGCTCGCGCGAGCTGTGGGACCGCTTCAACGACCTCCAGCGGGCCAGCACGTCGGCGGCCAACGCCGCGCACCTGCTGGGGGTGACCGGCTCGATCGACGCCGTCGAGGCAGCGACGCGGGTGCAGGCGCCGACCCTGGTGCTGCACGCGCGCCACGACCAGCGGCCCCCGTTCGAGCAGGGCCGGCTCGCGGCCTCGCTCATCCCCGGGAGCCGGTTCGTCGCGCTGGACAGCCACAACCACCTGCTGCTCGCCGACGAGCCGGCCTGGCCGGTGTTCCTCCGCGAGGTCGAGGCCTTCCTCGCCGAGTGACGTCCTTCCGCCGTCCTTCCGCCCCTCCTCCCGGTGCGGAAGGACGGCGGAAGGCGGCGTTCCTAGCTTTCCCGTCGCGAGGCCGACCCGGCCTCCCGACGAGAACGAGGAGCACCCGCCATGACCGCCACCACCGCGCAGCGCCCGGCCCGCAACGGGGTCGACGTCCCCACGCTGTTCGCCACGATCGATGCCGTCAGGACGCAGCCGGAGATCGCGCAGTTCCGGTTCCGGGCGTCCAACAGCTGGGTCGACGGCACCCACAGCCGCAGCACGATCCGCGGCTTCTACGGCGCGATGCAGGAGGACACCAGCCGCACCGAGGACTTCACCTACGACGCCGACCACCCGGCGGTGCTGGTCGGCTCCGGCAACGGCCCCACCCCGGTGGAGTTCCTGCTGCACGCCATCGCCGCCTGCCTCACCGCCGGCCTGGTCAACATCGCCGCGGCCCGCGGCATCACCCTGCACGAGGTCACCTCCACCGTCGAGGGCGACATCGACCTGCGCGGCATCCTCGGCCTGTCCGACGAGGTCCGGAACGGCTACTCCGGCATCCGCGTGCACCTCGAGGTCACCGGCGACGCCGGCCCGGACGAGCTGCGCGAGCTGGTCGAGCAGTCCCGCCGGCGGTCGGCCGTCTACGACGTCCTCACCAACGGCTGCCCCGTCCAGGTCACCGCGAACTGACCTCCGCACCCACCCCGCGGTCGAGGAGGAGGGACTCCCGTGGAGACCGTCGACACCGTCGTCGTCGGCGCCGGGCACGCCGGCCTGGCGACGAGCGCGCACCTCGCGGCCGGCGGCCGGGACCACGTCGTCCTCGACCGCGGCCGGGTCGGGGAGCGCTGGCGCAGCGAGCGCTGGGACTCGCTGCGGCTGCTGACCCCCAACTGGATGACCCGGCTGCCGGGCCACGACTACTCCGGGCCCGACCCGGACGGGTACATGACCGCCGGCGAGCTGGCCGACCTGCTCGAGGCCTACGCCCGGGCCTTCGACCTGCCGGTCGCCGGGGGGACGGCGGTCTCGGCCGTCCGTCCCGACGGCGACGGGTACCTCGTGGTCACCGACCAGGGCAGCTGGCGCGCGGACAACGTCGTCGTGGCGACCGGGCACTGCGACGTCCCGCACGTGCCCGGTGCCGCCGGCGGGCTGGACCCGGCCGTCGCCCAGCTGACCCCCTCGACGTACCGCAACCCCCGGGCGCTGCCGGCCGGCGGCGTGCTGGTCGTCGGGGCCTCGGCCTCCGGGCTGCAGATCGCCGACGAGCTGTGCCGCGCCGGCCGCGAGGTCGTCCTGGCGGCCGGCGCCCACACCCGGCTGCCCCGCCGCTACCGCGGCATGGACGTGCTGTGGTGGCTGGAGTCGGTCGGCGCGCTGGACCGCAGCGTCGACGACGTCGACGACCTGGCCCGCGCCCTGCGCGAGCCGTCGCTGCAGCTGGTCGGCCGGTCCGGTGGCGTGGATCTCGACCTGGGCACGGTCACCGCGGCCGGGGTCCGCGTGACCGGCCGGCTGACCGCGATCCAGGACGGCGTCGCCACCTTCGCGCCGTCCCTGGCCGGCTCGGTCGCCGAGTCCGACCGGCGGCTGGCCGCGCTGCTCGACCGGATCGACCGGCACGTGACGGCGGCCGGCCTGACCGCCGAGGTCGGGGAGCCCGACCGCCCGGCCGGGCTCACCCTGCCCGCGGGCATCGACCGGCTCGACCTGGCCGGCGCCGGGATCGGCACGGTCGTGTGGGCGACCGGCTTCCGGCGGGACCACCGCTGGGTGCAGGTGCCCGGCGTCCGCGCCGGCGGGGAGCTGCAGCACCGCTACGGCATCACCGCGCGCCCGGGGCTGTTCCTCGTCGGGCAGCGGTTCCAGACCCGCCGCAGCAGCACCTTCATCGGCGGCTCGCGGCACGACGCGGCGTTGGTCGCGGCGCACCTGGACGCCGTCCGCCCGGTGCGGCGGCGCACCGGGATGGCTCTGCGGGGCCGGCCGTGACCGCGCGGTACGACGTCGTGGTCGTCGGCGCGCGGGTCGCCGGCGCCGCGACGGCGCTGCAGCTGGCCCGGCGCGGAGCGCGGGTCCTGGTGCTCGACCGGGGCCGCTACGGCAGCGACACCGTCTCCACCCACGCCCTGATGCGCACCGGGGTGGTGCAGCTGAGCCGCTGGGGGCTGCTCGACCGCCTGGTGGCGGCCGGGGTGCCGCCGGTGCGCAGCACCGTCTTCCACCACGCGAGCGGGGACAGCCGGATCTCCCTGCGGCCCGCGGCCGGGGTGGACGCGCTGTACGCGCCCCGGCGCACGACGCTGGACGCGCTGCTGGTGGACGCGGCCGCCGAGGCCGGGGCGGAGGTCCGGCACGGGCTCCGGGCCACCGGGCTGCTGCGCGACCGCTCGGGCCGGGTGGCCGGGGTGGTCGCCGAGGGGCCGCACGGCCGTCCGGTGGAGGTCGCCGCGGCGGTCACCGTCGGGGCGGACGGCGTCCGGTCCGACGTGGCGCGCTGGGTCGGTGCCCCGGTCGAGCGGACCGCCCGCGCCGCCTCCGGCGTGCTCTACGGCTACCGGGCCGACCTGCCCACCGACGGCTACGAGTGGGCCTACGGCGGGCTCGCCTCGGCCGGGCTCATCCCCACGCAGGACGGGCTGACCTGCGTGTTCACCGGCACCTCGGACGCCCGGTTCCGGGCGCTCCCGGGTGGCGCCGCCGACCGGTTCGCCGAGCTCCTCGCCGAGGCCTCACCGGACGTCGCCGCACGCGTCGCGGGTGCGGCGCCGGTCGGCCGCCTGCACGGCTTCGCCGGGCAGCCGGGCTTCCTGCGCCGGGCCGGCGGCCCGGGGTGGGCGCTGGTCGGGGACGCGGGCTACTTCAAGGACCCGCTGAGCACCCACGGGATGAGCGACGCGCTGCGCGACGCCGAACTCCTGGCCCGCGCACTGACGGCTCCGGGTCCCGAGGCGGCCGCACTCGCCGGTTACCAGCGGGAGCGGGACCGGTTGTCGGTCGCGCTGTTCGACGTGACCGAGCGGGTGGCCGCCCACGACTGGACCGAGGAGGAGCTGCGCCGGCTGCTGCGGGAGCTGGCCGCCGCGATGAGCGACGAGATCGAGGTGCTCCTGGGCCTCGACGACGCCCGGCCCGCCGCCTGACCGTCGGAGCCGCTCGAGAGCGCCGACCGGCACCCACCGGCCCCGGGAGGGGTCTACGCTGCCCGGGTCGCGCGGAAGGACCACTCCCATGGCGGACGTGGAGATCTGCCTGCTGGGCCGATTCGAGGTCCGGGTCGGTGGCCGGGCCGTCCCTCCCGGCGCCTGGACCCGGCGGTCGGCGTCGGCGCTGGTCAAGCTGCTCGCGCTCGCGCCGGGGCGGTCCCTGCACCGCGAGCGCGTCCTCGACGCGCTGTGGCCCGACCTCCCGCCCGACGAGGCCCAGCCGCGGCTGCACACCGCCGCGCACTACGCCCGGCGCGCGCTCGCCGTCCCCTCCGCCGTGGTGCTGCGCGGCGAGGCCGTGACCCTGCTGCCGGAGCACGCGGTCGACGTCGACACCGAGCGGTTCACCGGGCTGGCCCGGTCGCCGTCGGGGCCCGACGCCGCGCTCGCCGCGTACGGAGGGGAGCTCCTCCCCGACGACGTCTTCGAGTCGTGGACGACGGACGACCGCGAGCGGCTCCGGGACCTGCACCTGGAGGTGCTGCGCGCCGCCGGCCGGTGGGACGACGTGCTCGCCCTGGACCCCGCCGACGAGCAGGCGCACCTCGCGCTCATGCGCGCCGCCGCCGAGCGCGGCGACCGGCACGGCGCACTCCGCCAGTTCGAGCGGCTGGAGCGGACCGTGCGCACCGAGCTCGGTGTGGCGCCCTCCGCCGAGGCCGTCGCGCTGCGCGACCGGCTGACCGGCTCCGGCCCCGAACCGCGACGCGCCGGTCAGCCGGTCCGGCTGGTCGGCCGGCGTCCGGTCCTCGAGCGGCTGGACCGCGCGCTGCAGGAGGCGCGGGCCGGCCGCGGCGGCACCGTCCTGGTGCACGGCCCGAGCGGGGCGGGGACCTCCGCCGTCCTCCGCTGGATCCGTGCACGGGCCGCCGACGGTGGCGCGCGGGTCGGGGCGGGCGCGACCTCCGCCGCCGACAGCGGATGGCCGTACGCACCCGTCCTGGAGGCCCTCACCGATCTCTGCCGGCGGCACCCGACGCTGCTGGACGGGCTCGAGGACGTCTACCGCCAGGAGATCGAGCGGGCCCTCCGGGGCGGGGACCTGCCGTGGACCGGGGAGGGCGCGCACCAGCGGCTGTTCGTGTCGGTGGCCGAGCTGGTGCGCCTGGCCGCGGCCGGCACCGGCGCGGTGCTCACCGTCGACGACGTGCACGAGGCCGACGAGGCGAGCCTGCGCCTGCTGCACTACCTCGCGCGGGTGGCCGCCACCGAGCGGGTGCTGCTCGTCATCGGCTCCCGCAGCGTGCCGGGCGACGGCCGGCTCCCACGCCTGCAGGCCGGCCTGCTGCGCCGCGGCGCGGCGGTGGACCTGCCGCTGCCTCCCCTCTCCCCCGCCGGCACGGCGGCGCTCCTGGCCCAGCAGCTCGGGACCCCTCCGAGCGACCGGCAGGCCGCCGAGGTGCACGCCTGGTCGGGCGGCATCCCCGCCCGGATCCTTGCCCTGCTGCCGGGCATCGGCACCGGCGACACCTGGCGGCTCCCCGTCGGCCCACTGCTGTCGGTCTGTCCTCCCGGGACCGAGGACGTCCTCCGCCGCGTCGCCGTCGCCGGCACCCCGGTGCACACCGACGTCTTCGTCGCGCTGGCCGGCACCGGCGAGGACGAGGCGTTCGCCGTTCTCGACGCCGTCCTGGCCGCGGGGCTGGTGGAGCCGGCCGACGTGGGCTACCGCTTCCGGGTGGCCTCCCTCCCCGAGCGGCTGCTGGCCGACCTGTCCCCGCACCGGGTGCAGCAGGTGCACCGCGAGGTGGCCGCGGCGCTCGAGGCGGTGGGCGCCGCGCCGGCACGCATCGGCACCCACCTCCTGGCCGCCGGGCAACCGGAGGCGGCCGTTCCGCACGTGCTGACCGCTGCCGAGCGCACCGCCGCCCTCGGCGCCTACCGCGACGCCCTCGACCTCGTCGAGCAGGTCCGCGCGCACGCCACGCAGGAGGAGCGGGCCCGCATGCTGGCGCTGCGCGCCGACCTGCTGCTCGCCGTGGGCGATCCCGGGGCGGTCGCCGCGTACCGCGAGGCGGCGGCCGCGGCCGCGCCGACGGCGCAGCGGATCCTGCGCGCGCGGCTGGCCCACGCCGCGAGCATGGTCGGTGACCTCGACACCGCGAACGAGGCGTTGGACGGCCTGGACACCGACGGGGACGTCGCCGCGGACAGCGCCATCCTGCTCGCCCGCGGCAACGTCGCCTACTTCTCCGGCGACCTGGACGCCGCCCACGCGGCGGCCGACGAGGCACGCCGGCGGCTGGGCGGCGCCTCGGACTGGCGGCTGCTGGACCTGGTGGCGCTGCAGGGCCTCCTCGCGCACAACGGCGGGCAGTGGTTCCGCCGGCTCCGCCACGAGCTGCAGCGGACCCGCGAGACGCCGGCCATCGCCACCGCCGTCTTCGACGCCCACCTCTGCGTCGCCGAGTACCTGCTCTACGGGCCCACTCCCTACGCCGAGGTCATGACGCTCGGCCGCTCGCTCCGGGAGACCGCCGAGCGGGCGGGCGCGCTGCGCGCGGTGGCCTTCGCCTGGGCGCTGACCGGAGAGGCCGCGCTGCTCTCGGGCGACCTCGACACGGCCGAGCACGACCTCGGCCAGGCGGTCGACCTGCACGGCGAGATCGGCGCGTCGGCGGGCGAGGCGCACGCGCTGCAGCGCCTGGCCGAGCTGCGCATCCTCCGGGGCGACCGGGCGGAGGCGCGCAGGTTGCTGAAGCGGGCGCTCCCGCTGGCCCGCTGGTCCCCCATCGCCATGCACCTCATGCAGCGCCTCCACGGCACCACCATCACGGCCGCCGACAGCCCGGAGCAGGCGCACGCCGCCGCGCAGCGCGCCGAGGCGACCTCCGGCCCGGAGGACCACTGCGTGTTCTGCGACGTCATGGTGGCGGTGCCCTCGGTGATCGCCTGCGCCGCCGTGGGCGACCTCGACGGGGCCCGGCGGCACCTGCGGGCCGCGGAGAGCTCGGCGGCGCTCTGGGAGGGCACCGCCTGGCAGGGCGCGCTGCACGAGGCCCGGGCCCACGTCGCCCGGGCCGAGGGCGACGGCTCCGCCGCCGTCCGGCTGCTCGCCGAGGCGGCGGAGCTCTTCGACGGCGCGGGTCAACCGCTCGACGCCGCCCGGTGCCGCCGCGGCCTCGCCGTCCCCGCGACCTGACCTTCCCGGTCCTTCCGCGCCGTCGGCTCCGGCGGAAGGTCCCGGTAAGGCCCGCTTCCTAGCGTCGCCGCATTCCATCGAGGCGAACGCTGGGAGGCGACCATGGACGGCGACCTGACCGTGGCCCGGTTGGGCACGGTGCTGGGGATCTGGGCCCACCCCGACGACGAGGCCTACCTGTCGGGCGCGCTCATGGCCGAGGCGCGGTACGGCGGCCAGCGGGTCGTGGTCGCCACCGCCACGGCAGGCGAGCTCGGCGGCGCCGGCCCGATCGCGCAGGTGCGGCGCCGGGAGCTCGCGCGGAGCCTGGCGGCGGTCGGCGTGACGGAGCACTCGTGGCTGGGGTTCGGCGACGGCGGGTGCGCCGACGTGGACCCGGGGCTCGGGGCGCGGCTGGTCCGCACGCTGCTCGAGCAGGTCCGCCCCGACACCGTGGTCACCTTCGGCCCCGACGGGCTGACCGGTCACACCGACCACATGGCGGTCGCGGGCTGGGTCGAGCGGGCCTGGCGGGCCGACGGGTGCCGCAGCCTCCTGCTGCAGACCACGCTGACCGAGGGCTTCCACCGCCGCTGGGGCCGGCTGTGCGAGCGGAACGGCGTCTGGATGCCCGGCGGGGTGCCGCCCGCCGTGCCGGAGTCCGCCGTCGACCTGCGCGTGCGCGCCTCCGGCCGGACCGCGCACCGCAAGGCCGCGGCGCTGCGGGCGCACGCCTCGCAGACCGACGGCCTCCGGCGCGCGGTGGGCGAGGAGACGTACGCCGAGTGGTGGGCCGAGGAGACCTTCGTCCGAGTGCCCGTCGCGGCCGAGGAGGCGGCGTGACCGCCGCGCCGGCCGCGCCGGCGTGGCCGTGGCCGGCGGCCCTCCGGTCGGCGCTGGCCGACCTCGGGCCCTCGCTGGTCGCGGTCGCTCCGCTCGGGCTGGTGGTGGGCGGAGCCGTCGGGCAGACCGGGATCGGTGCGCCGCTCGGCCTCGGCGGCGGCGCGGCGATCTTCGCCGGGACGGCGCAGCTGAGCACGCTGACGCTGCTCCACGCCGGGGCCGGCGTCCTCGCCGTCGTCGGGTCGGTCCTGGTCGTCAACGCCCGGCTGCTGCTGTACGCCGCGGCGCTCGAGCCGCACTTCCGTGCCCAGCCGCGGTGGTTCCGGCTGCTGGGACCGCACCTGCTGGTGGACCAGACGTTCGCGCTGGCCACCGCTCGCGGCGACCTGGCCGACCCCGCCCGGTTCCGGCGGTACTGGCTGGCCACGGGGTCGTTGCTGGGCGCGGCCAGGCTGGGCCTGATCGGGGTGGGCATCGCGGTCGGGCCGGCGCTGGCGACCGCCGGCGCGGCGCTGGCCTTCGCGCCGGCGGCGCTGTTCCTGACGATGCTGGTGCCCCGGCTGACCGCCCCGCCGGCGGTCGTCGGCGCGGGGACGGCGGGGGTGGTGACGGCGGTGCTGGCGCACAGCGGGGCACTGCCGGCGGGCCTGCCGGTCCTGGCGGGTGCGGTGGCGGGCGTCCTCGCGGCCGCTTCGGCGGAGCGGCGGCCCTCGTGACCGCCCTGCTGGCCTGCACCGGGGCGGCCCTGGCGACGTGGCTGCTGCGGATCCTGCTGATCGCGCTGGTCCCGGCGACGCGGCTGCCGGGCCCGGTGCAGCGGGCCCTGCCGCACGTGGGCCCCGCGGTGCTGGCGGCCCTGGTGGCCGCCGCGCTCGTCGGGGCCCCGGCCGGCGCGGGCACGGACTTCGTGCTGGCCGCGGCGCTCACCGCGGGAGTGGCCCGGCGGACCGGCAGCGTCGCGCTGGCCACCACCGCCGGGCTGGGTTCGGTCGCGCTGCTGGGAGTGCTGTGAGCTCGGCCGGGTGCCGACGTCCCCGCGCGACGGCCTACAGCGAGAACACCAGGCCCTCGCGCGGGTCGACGTCGCCCTTGAGCAGCGCGCCGTAGGCGCACTCCAGGGCGTCGGCGCCGGTCTCGGAGCGGAAGCTGACCAGCCCGGGCAGGCGGGTGGTGGCGAACGCCGCCCACGCCGCGCCGAGCAGCCGGGCGAAGGGCAGCTGCCCGAGCTCCGCGGCGCGCTCGTCGGCGACCGCGGGGGCGAAGAACCACACCGGCCGCGGGCCGCGCAACCCGTCGGTCGCCAGGTCCACCTGCTCCCAGTGGGTCGCGCCGACCATGACCGAGGCGCGGAGGACGTCGGTGGTGGCACGGTGCACGGCCGCCCGGATCGCGGCGTCGCCGGCCATGTCGACCAGGACGAGACCGCCGGGGCCGGTGGGCAGCGAGCGGATGTCGTCGTAGCCCAGGACCCGGTCGTAGAGCCCCGTCGCGGTGGTGGAGGCGACCCGGCCGGCCGAGGTCAGGCCGATGAGCACCGGCGGGTCCGCGTGCTCGCCGACCGCGGCAGCCGTGCACATCGCGGTCCGGCTCGACGCCGAGGCGAGCACCACGGCGCCGGCGCCGTGCCAGCCGGAGCGGGCCAGCTGGTCGGCGATCAGCCAGCCGGTCAGGAACAGCGGGCGCACGACCGCCGCGGCGTCGTCGAGCTCGGGTGGGAAGCCGGTCCGCGGCAGCGCCCGCAGGTAGCGGTTGTACGTCGGGGGCAGGGACGCGCGGGCGGCCGACGAGTCGGCGAACCCGGGCCCGGCCGGCGTCACCTGCAGGGTGACCCGGGTCGACATCGGCCAGTAGCCGTAGAACCGCTCGCCCGGCGCGATGCCGTCCACCCCCGAGGCGGAGACCCGGCCGAAGCCCCACGCGGGGATCCGGCCCCAGCCCTCCGGGGCGGGGAAGAAGTCCCAGTACCGCAGCTGCTCGCCGAGCACGGCGTAGGTCAGGTTGTTCGCGGTGAGGCCGAAGCGCTCGACGGTGAACTGCACCGTGCCCTCGGCCACGGCGGTCGCCGCCGGCTCGCCGTCGGCCACGCGCGTGGTCCGGGGGTCGTCCCGCCGGACGAGGAAGTCGGTCATCCGGTGCTCCTGCGGTCGGGTGGCCCCGGCCGCCCCGCGGGGAACGGGGCGGCCGCGGCCGGGCGGGTGCCGCCGCGGGATCAGGCGCGGCGGGCGGTGACGAGCAGGTACTCCCAGTCCATGACGACCGACCCGGTGCCGGAGTCGTACCGGGCGACCAGCGCGGTCAGGTCCCGGTCGAGCGCGGCCGTGCGCCCGGGGTCGCCGGCGATCCCGCGGTAGGCCGCGATCGTCGGCCCGTAGACCGTCTTCCAGTAGCCCACCCAGGCCTCGGGTGACGCCTGGCCGCCGACGGTGACGGTCCGCCGGCGGGCGACGACGTCGGTGACCCGGTCGCCGAGCAGCCCGCGCACGTGCTCCTCCTCGCCCCACAGCGGCGGCGGTGAGGCGCCGGGCGGCGGCGGGGGCGCGTAGGGCTTCATCGTGCGGAACAGCTCGCCGACGAACCCCTGCGGCGTCCAGCTGATCAGGCCGATCCGGCCGCCGGGACGGCACACGCGGACCAGCTCGTCGGCCGTCTGCTGGTGGTGCGGGGCGAACATGACCCCGACGCAGGAGACGACGACGTCGAAGGAGCCGTCGGCGTAGGGCAGCGCCTCGGCGTCGGCCTCCTCCCAGCGCAGCTGCGCGCCCTGCCGCTCGGCGGAGCGACGCCCGGCCTCGAGCAGCTCGGGGGTGAGGTCGGACGCGGTGACGTCGGCGCCGGTGAGCGCCGCGGGGACGGCGACGTTGCCGCTGCCGGCCGCCACGTCCAGCACCCGGTCGCCGGGGCCGATGCCCACGGCGGCGACCAGGACGGGCCCCAGCTCGGGGATCACGTCGGCGGCGACGGCCGGGTAGTCCCCGAGCGCCCACATCGCCCGGTGCCTGTCCTTCAGCGCGCGGTCGGCGGCGGCCGCGTCGACGGTCCCGGTGCCGATGGTGTCGGTCATGTCGTGCTCCTCGTCGTCGGTGCGGGGGTGGCGGGGGATCCACCCGGTGCGACGACGGTGGACGGGGGGTGTTGCAGGACGGCTGCACCACCGCTGGAGGCTCACCCGAGCCGGCCCAGCGCTGCCCGGGCGGAGCCGACCGCCGCGGCCAGGACCTGCCCGGCCTCGGGGGTCGGCCTCAGGTGCGGGGCGGACGGGCCCAGCGGCGAGGGCTTGCCCGCCGCGACGAGGCAGTCGTGCAGCGCGGCGGCGTCGGGTGCCGCGCCGACGCGGTGCAGCAGCCGCGCCACGTAGCGCAGGGCGAGCCACTGCTGGGTGGTGTCGCCGACCCGGTCCCAGTGGTCGAGCACGGCCAGGAAGGCCCGCGCGGCGAGGACCGGGTCGCCGTGGACGCCGCGCGTCGCGGCGGCCTCCATCATCGCGATCCCGTGCCACCAGAAGTTGTGCACGGCGGCGGCCAGCGCACCCGCCTCGTCGAACAGCGTCAGGGCGTGCGCGGGCTCGGACTTCTTGAGCACCAGGCCCACGGCGTAGCGGGCCATCGACCGCGCGGTCGGGTTCGCCGTCGTCTCGGCCACCTCGAGGCTCTCCCGCGCCGCCTCGAGCCCGCGCTCGGGCGCACGGAGGACGGCCTGGCAGACGGCGACGTAGTAGAGCGTCCAGACCAGCCGGATCGCGTCGTCGTCGGCCCGGGCGCGTGCGGCCTCGGCGGTGTAGTGCCCCAGCGCCGCCCCGGCGTCCCCCTCGTACATCGCGACGTCGGCGAGCACGTCACCCGGGTAGGCGATGCGCGGGGTGCCGGCCGGGGGCCGCCGGCCCCGGGCCAGTGCGGCCAGGGCCCTGGCGCGGGGGAAGTCCCCGCGGTTCCACGCACCGCGGGCCGCGGCGCCGACCGCGGGCACGTAGCTCGGGTGGCCGGGGTCGGCACCGGCCACGACCTGCTCGGCCCACGTCGAGGCCTCGTAGCCGACCCGCAGGTGCACCAGCTCCGGTACGGCGGCGGCCAGCCGCAGCGCCACGTCCGCGTCGCCGCCGGCGCAGCTGCGGTGGAAGGCGGCGCGGAAGTCGTCGTGGTCGGCCAGCACCTCCTCGACCCACGCCTGCTCGTCGGGGCCCTGCACGCCGCGGGCGGCCCGCTCGGCGAGATCGGTGTAGTACGCGGCGTGCCGCCGGTCCAGCGCCCGGGCGGCGCCCTCGGCCTCGACCCGCGCGTGCCCGTAGGCCCGGAGGGTCTCCAGCAGCCGGTAGCGGCTGTGCGCCCCGCCGCTGGCGGCGACCACCATGGACCGCTCGACGAGCCGGGACAGGCGGTCCAGCGCGTCGTCCTCGGTCGCGTCCGGGTCGGCGACCCGGTGCACGGCGCGCAGGTCGGCGCCGCCGACGAACACCGACATCGCGCGGAACAGCCGCTGCTCGGCCTCCGGCAGCAGCCGGTAGGACCACTCGATCGCCTGCCCGAGGCTGTGGTGCCGCTCGACCGTGCCGCGGCCACCGCCGACCAGCGGGGTCTCCTCCAGCCGCCGGGCGATCTCGCGCGGGCTCATGGCGCGGATCCGGGCGGCGGCCAGCTCGATGCCCAGCGGCAGCCCGTCGAGCCGGGCGCAGATCGCCGCGACCGCCTCGGCGTCGGCTGCGTCGAGCCGCAGCTCGGGCGACACCGCGCGGGCGCGCTGCACGAAGAGCGCGGAGGCGTCCTCGGCCGGCAGCGGGGGCACCGGCCACAGCTGCTCGCCGTCGATGCCGAGCGGCTCGCGGCTGGTCGCGAGGACGACGACCCCCGGGCACTGCGCCACGACGTCGGCGACCAGCCCGGCGGACGAGTCGAGCACGTGCTCGCAGTTGTCCAGCACGAGCAGAAGCGACCGGGCGCGCAGGTACTCCACGACGGTCTGCTCGATGGTCAGGCCGGGGCGCTGCTGGACCCGCAGGACGGCGGCGACGGCGTGCCCGACCGGGTTGCCGGCGGGCAGGGTGGCCAGCTCGACCAGCGAGGCCCCGTCGGCGAACCGCGCCCCGTCGCGGGCGGCGACCTCGACGGCCAGCCGCGTCTTGCCCGCGCCGCCGACACCGGTGAGGGTCACCAGCGGCCCGTCGCGCAGCGCGGCCAGCACGCGCTCGACCTCGCGACGGCGGCCGACGAAGCCGCTGGCCCGCCGCGGGAGGTTGCCCCGCCGGGGCCGTGCGGCCAGGGCGGGGTCGTGCACGAGGATCCGCCGGTACAGGGCCTGCGCCGCGGCGGCCGGCGCCACACCCAGCTCGTCGTCCAGGCGGGCGCGCAGGTCGTGGAAGACGGCGAGCGCGTCGGCCTGGCGGCCGGTCGCGTACAGCGCGCGCATCAGCGCGACCGCCGGCCGCTCGCGGGTCGGGTGGCGGCGCACCACCGCCTCGAGCTCCGGCAGCGCCTCGGCCGCCCGCCCGAGGTCGAGCAGGACGTCGAGGCGGTCCTCCTCCGCGCTGGTCCGCAGCTCGGTCAGCCGGGCCGCCGTCGCCGTGGCGAAGTCGTCCTCGGCGAACTCGGCGAGCGCGTCGCCGCGCCACAGGGCGAGCGCGGCGTCGAGGTCGGCCAGCGCGCGCTCGTGGTCGCCCGCGGTGACGGCGGCCCGGGCGGTGGTGACCAGCCGCTCGAAGGCGTCGGCGTCCAGGCTCGCTCCGTCCAGGGTGAGGCAGTAGCCCGGCGGCCGGAAGCGCAGGTCCACGGCCGCCCCGAGGGCGCCGCGGAGCCGGGAGACGTAGGCCCGCAGCGCCGTCCCCGCGCCGGGCGGCGGCTCGTCGCCCCACAGCGCCATGACCAGCCGGTCGGTGGGCACCAGGTCGCCGCCGGCGAGCAGGAGGACGGCGAGCAGCGTGCGCGGCTTGTGACCGCCGACGGCGACCGGTCCGCGGCCGTCCTCCACCTGCAGCGGTCCGAGGATGCGGACCTGCACCGTGCCGGCAGCTGTCATCGCGGAGCCTGCAATCGGGATGCAACGGGCCCGGCCGACAGTAGCGGCGGCTCGAGGTCGAGGACAGATCCCAGGAGGCGCGACCATGACCACCGCACCCCGACGTCTCGCCGTGGGCGTCACCCCGATGGAGAACCGCGCCGACGTCGTCCTGCACCTGGCCGGACGGGCGGAGGCGCTGGGCTACGAGTCCTTCTCGGTGGCGGAGGGCTGGGGGCACGACGCCGCCGTGCTACTCGCGACGATCGCCGCGCGCACCGACCGGATCCGGCTGGCCACCGGCGTGCTCAACGTCTGGGGGCGCAGCCCGGCCGGGATCGCGATGCTGGCCGGGTCGCTGGACGAGGCGTCCGGCGGCCGGTTCGCGCTCGGTCTGGGGGCCGGGTCCCCGCAGCTGGCCGAGGGGTTGCACGGCCGGCGGTTCGAGGCGCCGGTGGCCCGGCTGGGGGCGGTGACCCGGGAGGTGCGGTCGCTGCTGGCCGGTGGGCGGGCGACGCCTCCCCTGACCGGCGGTCGGCGCCCGCTGCGGCTGGCCGTCCCGCCACACCCCGGCGTGCCGGTGCACCTGGCGGCCCTGGGGCCGCGGTCGGTGCGGCTGGCCGGGGAGGTGGCCGACGCGTGGTGCCCGTTCTTCCTGCCGAGGTCCGGCCTCGCCGAGGGCCTCAAGCAGCTGCAGGAGGGGGCGATCGCCGCCGACCGCCCGCTGCCCGCGGTGCGGCCGGGGCTGCCGGTGGCGGTGGCCGCCGACCCGGCGGTGGCGGAGGCGGTCGCCGCGTGGTGGGTGGTGACCTACCTGACCGGGATGGGCCCGCTGTACGCGGAGACGCTGCGCCGGCTGGGGCTGGGCGCGGCCGTGGACGCGGTGGTGGCGGCGAACCCGACGCCGCGCTCCCCCGTGCTGCCGCCCGGGGCCCGGGTGCTGGTCGACGAGGTGCTCGTGGCCGGTGACGCGGCGGCCGCCCGGTCGGTGCTGGACGAGTGGACGGCGGCCGGGGCGGACGTGCCGGGCATCGTGCTGCCGCCCGGCCGGCCGGTGGAGGAGCTCGAGCACGTGCTCGAGGTGCTGCGGCCCTGACCTCGGCGGGGCGTCACCCGGTCCCTCGCCGCGGCCGCGGGGGGGGGGGGGGGGGGGGGGGGGGGGGGGGGGCCGTGGGGGGGGGGGGGGGGGGGGGGGGGGGGGGGGGGGGTGGGGGGGGGTGGGGGG
>NZ_JBJNRJ010000017.1:71028-89409 GCF_046233715.1 Trujillonella humicola
CCGCGGCCCGCCCCCCCCGCCGCCCCCGCCCCCCCCCCCGCCCCCCCCCCCCCGCCCCCCCCCCCCCCCCCCCCCCGCCGCCGAGGTCTCACCGACCCAGTCGTCGATCGTCGTCCACCAGCAGTGCAGCCAGTCGGCGAGCTCCGCGTCGTCGCGGGGGACGTCGGCGGCGGGCACGAACCACCAGCGCAGGTGCAGCGTCTTGTCCATCGGCAGCTCCCGCCACAGGTCGCCGACCGTGTTCAGGTGGTCCAGGCCGGTGTGCGCGACGAAGACGACGTCGGCGTGCGGCGCCGCCCGCAGGGCCGCGGTGACCCCGGCCGGACGCGGGGGCAGCACGTGCCGGAGCGCCTCGGCCCGGAGCGCGGCCGCGTCCTGGCCGCGATCGCGGAACCGCTGGATGAGCCGCGACCGGCGACCCGCGGTGAAGTTGGCCCCCTCGGGGAAGATCAGCAGCGCGTCCTCCTCGCCCAGGTCGCGGGCCAGGTCGCCGATCGCCCCCGTCGCCCGGTCGACCGGCTCGCTGGCCGAGACGAAGTGGTTGGGCAGCCGGTTGAGCAGGACGTCGATCATCGGGTCGAGCTGCAGGGCCTCCTTGAGCACGATGCGGGGCCGGCGCAGGTGGTCGCGGTCCATGAGCGTGTGCACCAGCAGGAACGAGTCGCCGGGGCCGGCGTGCCGGGAGAGGACCACCATCGCGTTGGTCGAGCCGGGCACCCCGTCGTCCAGCGGCGACCAGGACTCCCCGTCGGTGACCAGCCGCAGCGCGAACAGCCGGCGCGCCACCCGCATGAGCACGTCGAGCAGGAGCCGCAGGACGGTGTAGTGGGCGGCGCGCCACGCCGCGCTGTCGCGCCTGCGCCCCAAGCCGCCGAGCACCCACAGCACCCCCGCGGCGACCTGACCCGCCACCTGCAGGGCCAGGTAGACCAGCGCGAAGCACAGCAGCCGCAGCGCGCGCCACCGGCCCGGCAACCACAGCGAGGCCACCGCCGCGACGAGCACCAGGACCGGCAGCAGCAGCACGCCGGCCACCAGGGCGCCCAGCACCGCGGGGCCGGCGAGCCGGCGCACCGGCCGGGGCGGCAGCACGTCAGGCCGTCCGGTCGAGGTAGGCGCGGGCGGCCGCGTGGGCCCGGTCGATCCGGCCGGGTACCGCGGAGAAGTCCCGGTAGCGCAGGTCGCGCAGGCTGCCGGCCGACGGCGGCCCCTCCTCGCCGGAGGGCAGGACGTGCAGCGTGACGTCGGCCGGCAGCGCGGCGAGGTCGGCGGAGAAGCGGTGCCGGCGGGCGATCTCGAAGGCGACCTGGGCGACCTCCCACGGCCGCGCCGGCGGGCGCAGCGGGCGGTCGATGCGGCCCACGTGCAGCACGTAGACCGTGTCCGCGCCGAGCGCCACGGCCCGGCCCACCGGGATGCTGTGCACCAGCCCGCCGTCGACGTAGTGCTCGCCGCCCACCTCCACCGGCGGCAGCAGCCCGGGGACGGCGCACGAGGCGAGCACGGCGTCGACGAGCGGTCCCTCGGTGAACCAGTGCTCGGCCGCCCGCTCGATGCTCGCCGCGACGCACTGGAACGGGACCCGCAGCCCGGCGAAGGTCTCCACCGGCAGGTGCTCGGCGAGCAGCTCCCGCAGCGGCTCGCGCGGGTGCAGGTGCGTGCGCGTCCGCACCAGGGTGCCCACCCTCGCGAGCACCGACCCGGCGAAGACGCCGCGGGCGGCCAGGTCCTGCCAGACCTCGCGGAGCCGGTCGACGGTGCCCGGTTCGGGCGCGGCGGCCAGCAGGGCCCCGTTGATCGCCCCCACGGAGGTGCCCACGACCAGGTCCGGGCGGACGCCGTGCTCGAGCAGCGCCTGGAGCATCCCCACCTCGGCCGCGCCGAGCAGCCCGCCGCCGCCCAGGACGAACGCCGTGCCGCCGTGGCCGCCCTGCTCCGGTGTCGGTGCCATGACCGGATCGTGCCCGGCCGTCCCGGCGGGGGCAGCACGGCGGGTGGCCCGTCACTAGTGTCGCCGGAGGAGATCGGGACGCATCGGGACGGGTGGTCGGGGTGAAGGTCCGCTTCGGCATCGGGCTGGGACCGCTCGGTCCGGGCGACGACCTCGCCGCGATCGTGGACCGGCTGGAGGAGCTGCGGCTGGACTCGCTGTGGTTCTCCGAGCAGGTGGCGGCCCCGGTGGTCGACCCGGTCGTCGGGCAGGCGTTCGCGGTGGCCCGCACCACCCGGCTCAGGGTCGGCAGCGGGGTCGGCGTGCTGCCCGGCCGGCACCCGGTGCTGGTGGCCAAGCAGCTCGCGTCCCTGGCCGCGCTCGCCCCGGGCCGCGTCCTGCCGGTCTTCGGGCTGCAGCCGGCGCGCGCCCCCGAGCGGGCGTGGTTCCCCGTCCCCGAGGGCCGCCGCGGCGACGTCGTCGACGAGTCACTGGCCCTGGTGCGCCGGCTGCTCACCGAGGAGCGGGTCACCCACCGCGGCGAGTTCTTCACCCTCGACGACGCCGCCGTCGCCACCATCCGGCAGGCGGCCGCCGAGGCCGGCCGCGAGGTCGATCCCGAGCACTTCGGCCTCAGCCTGCCGGTCGCGGCCGGCGAGCCCGACGAGCGGCTGCTGCGCAGCATCGCCGGGCGCCGGCCCGGCCTCGACCCGCGCTCGCTGGTCCCCTCGGGCTGGGCGGAGGCCCGCCGGGTGCTCGCCGCGCACGTGGACGCCGGGCTGAGCAAGTTCGTCGTCCGCCCCGCCTCCCCGCCGGCGTCGTGGCCGCGCTGGATCGACGAGTTCGCCGCGGAGCTGACGCCGCTGCAGACCTGAGCGGATCAGGGGACGACGTCGGGCACGAACTTCTGGATCTCCCGCGGCGGCCGGACGTAGTCGTCGGTGATCTCCGGCCGCGGCGGCAGCTTCGGCGGCACCGGCGTGAGGTCCTCGTAGGGCACCTGGCCCAGCAGGTGGTGGATCACGTTGAGCCGGGCCCGCTTCTTCACCTCGGCGTCGACCACCCACCAGGGCGCCTCGGGGATGTCGGTGGCGGCGAACATCGCGTCCTTGGCGCGGGAGAACTCGACCCAGCGGTTGCGCGCCTCGAGGTCCATCGGGCTGAGCTTCCACCGGCGGGTGGGGTCCTTGAGGCGCGACTGGAAGCGCCGCTCCTGCTCGGTGTCGCTGACCGAGAACCAGTACTTGACCAGCACGATGCCGCTGCGCACGAGCATGCGCTCGAACTCCGGGCACGCGCGGAGGAACTCCACGTACTCCTCGTCGGTGCAGAACCCCATGACCCGCTCCACGCCGGCGCGGTTGTACCAGGACCGGTCGAACAGGACCATCTCGCCGCGGGTGGGCAGGTGCGCCACGTAGCGCTGGAAGTACCACTGCCCCCGCTCGACGTCGCTGGGGGCGGGCAGCGCCACGATCCGGGCGGCACGGGGGTTGAGCGTCTCGGTGATCCGCTGGATCGCGCCGCCCTTCCCCGCCGCGTCGCGCCCCTCGAAGACGACGACGACCCGCAGGCCCTTCGCGCGGATGTACTCCTGCTGCTTGACCAGCTCCACCTGCAGGCGGGCCAGCTCCTTCTCGTAGTAGGCGAGGTCGACCTTGCGGGTCGTCTTCGGCGCCTCTTCGACGTGGGGACCTCGGGCTGCGGCCATGGCGGGAGGATCGACCCGTCGCGACACGGCGGCAACCCCAGATCGGTCGTGTGCAACCGAAGGCGGCGGGGAAGTGGTCGGAGGTGACGAACGAGGAGCAGCACGAGGTCCTGGTCGTGGGCGGCGGCAACGCCGGCATCTCGCTGGCGGCGAAGCTGCTGCGGGACGGCGCCGGCGGGGTCACCGTCGTCGCGCCGCAGCCGGTGCACCGGTACAAGCCGCTGCTCAACTACGTCGGCGGCGGCGAGGCCACCATGGCCGACCTGGAGCGGCCCATGGCCGACGTCGTCCCCGAGGGGTGCACCTGGATCCGCGACGCCGTCGACGCCGTCGACCCGGACGCCTCGACCGTCCGCACGCGACGAGGGCGCACGCTCCGGTACTCCACGCTGGTGCTGTGCCCGGGGCTGGTTGAGGACTGGGCGGCCACCCCGGGCCTGCAGGAGGCCTACGCCGACGGGTGGGCCGCCTCGACCTACGTGCCGGGCAGCACCCCGCGGGTCTGGCCGCTGCTGTCGGGGCTGCGCTCCGGTTCCGTCGTCTTCACCGTGCCGCCGGAGCCGGCGTCCTGCGGGCCGACGGCGCTCAAGCCGCTGTTCCTGGCGTGCGACCGCTGGCGGCGCACCGGCGTGCTGGCCGACCTGCGCGTCACGCTGGTGCTGCCCGAGGCGGTGGTGACCCGGGTGCCGCGCGCCGACGAGGTGCTCGAGCGCGCCTTCGCCGGCTACGGCGTGGACGTGCTGAGGAGCAGCCGGATCGAGAGGGTGGACGCCGACCTGCACAGCGTCACGGTCGACGGGCCGGGCGGACGGCGGGTGCTCGAGGACGTCGCCGTCGCCCACGCCGTGCCGCGGTACCGGGCGCCGCGGTGGATCGCCGGCAGCGGCCTGGCGGCCGACGACGACCCGGGCCTGGTGGACGTCGACCCGGTCACCCTGCGGCACCGCGGTCACCCGGCGATCTGGGGGCTGGGCGACGCCGCCGACCTGCGGACCCGCCCCTCGGGCGGTGCCCTGCGCAAGCAGGTCGCCGTCCTGAGCGCGAACCTCGCGGCGGCGCGGGACGGCGGGGACCTGCAGCGCTACGACGGCTACACGGTCATGCCGATCACGGTGGGCCGCCGGACGCTCACCCTCGCCGAGGTCGACCGCGACGGCCGGCTCACCCCGTCGGTGCCGTTCCTGGACCCGGTCCGCCCGCGCCGGGCGACGTGGTGGTTCGACCGGTACGCGCTGCCGCAGGTGTACTGGCGGCGCATCCTGCGCGGCCGGGTCTGACGGGGTCAGTCCTCCGGCCGGTCGGTGGCCGGCGCGGCCGAGATCGGGTCGACGTCGGCGGTGTCGGCGCCCACGCAGAACTGGGTCATCATGTCGTGGTCCTCGTGGGTGAGGTTGTGGCAGTGGACCATGTACCGGCCGTGGTCCTCGGGGTACGCGAGCTCCTCGGGTCTCCGGGCCGGGTCGGCGGCGTTCGGGTCGCCGGCCTGGTGGAAGCGCATGAGCAGGTCGACCCGCTCGTTCTCCCCGGTGTAGACGACGTCCTTGGGGCCCCGCTCGTGCACCGGCGGCGGCGCGCCGTTGCGGCTGAGCACCTGGAAGTCCACGAGGTGGATGTGCAGCGGGTGGAACCAGCCTCCCGAGTTGTTCCGGATCGTCCACACCTCGGTGGTGCCGGGCTGCACGGTGGCGAACTCCAGGTGGTAGCCGGACTCCTCGATGTCGCGCCACGTGACGCCGCTGATCTGCCACTCGCCGTTGGAGCGCTCCAGCCGCATCTCCCGCCGGATGGCGCCCTGCGGGCGCAGGCTCATCACGCCGCGGGCGGCCGTGGGGTCCAGCACCTCCGGGACGGCGTTGTCGGTCGTGGGGAACGCGTCGCCGGTGACCTCGAACCGCATGATCTTGTCGGTGTTGTCGTAGTCCGGGGCGTTGGGCACCCCGCGGTTGACCAGCTGCACCCGCGCGCCGGCGGAGTACCGGCTGAAGTCGACGACCACCTCGTAGCGCTCGGCCATGCCGATGCGGAAGCCGGTGGTGGACTGCGGGGCGGGCATCAGGCCGCCGTCCGTGCCGACGACCGTCATCGGCGACCCGTCGCTCATGGCCAGCTTGTAGGCCCGGGAGACCGAGGCGTTGAGGATGCGGAACCGGTACTTGCGCCGCGTGACCCGCAGCGTGGGCCACGGCACCCCGTTGACCAGGACGACGTCGCCGAAGGTCGAGGAGTGGCTGTTGTCGTTGAACAGCAGCGAGCCGTCGGAGGTGAAGGCCTTGTCGGTGATGACCAGGGGCAGGTCGAACTCGCCCTTGGGCAGCGGCAGCGCCCGCTCGACCGGGTCGGTGCACACGTACATCGCGGCCAGGCCCATGTAGGCGTTCTCCGCGGTGTGGTGGACGCCGTGGTCGTGGTACCAGAGCGTCCGGGCGCTCATCCGGTTCTCGTAGACGTAGTCCTTCCACTGCCCGGGCTGGGTGATGTCGCTGGCGTACCCGTCGAACTGGGGCCGCGACGGCGAGCCGTGCAGGTGGGTGGACGTCCAGTCCCGGTACCGCAGCGCGGGGTGGTCCCGCGGGAGCGCGTTGACCTGCCGGACGACGGCGGGCTGACCCTGCCGGGCGACGATCGTCGGTCCGGGTGCGCCACCGGCTCCACCGATGGTGTCGTAGTAGCCGAACACCGGCGTGCGGTAGCCCGGGATGATCTCCGGGGTGAGCAGCCGCTGCTCGATCCGGTAGCGGGCGCCGGTCGCCGTCATGACCGGCTGCGCGACCGGTGGGGTCCGGAAGGGCAGGCTGTAGGGCCGCGGTAGCTTGCTCGCGGCCATCTGCGAGACCGACGAGGCACGCAGCGTGGTCACGAGCGGCAGGGTCAGCGCGGCGGAGGCGAGTGCGCCGACCTTGAGTGCGTCGCGGCGGGTGAGTGCGTCGGGCACGGTGTCTTCCTCTCGGGACCCCTGGACGTCGTGCCACGAGACTCCACCGCAGGCGTGACCCGCCGTCACCCGTGACGTGGGGCCGGATCGGCACCCCGACCTGGGGAGTTGCCGAGTCGTTACGGACTCACCCGCGCCGCGTCCTCACGCCGGGTGAAGGGCCGCGCGCAGCGGCGGACGCAGGCCAGGCTCCCCTTCCGACCTGCACGGACGGATCTGCACACGCCCGGCGACCTCTGGACGGCGGGCCGCCGGATCCGGACACTGCGCTGCACGCCGGGCGGCCGGCGACGCCGACGACGGGGGCGCGCAGTGGACATCGAGCCGGGCACCGGCATCGGCGGCTACGTCGTGGAGCGGCGGCTGGGCAGCGGCGGGATGGGCGCGGTCTACCTGGCCCGCCACCCGACGCTCCCCCGGCACGTCGCGCTCAAGGTCCTGCACACCGGGCTGGCGGCCACCCCGGGGGTGCGCGCCCGCTTCGAGCGGGAGGCGGAGCTGGTCAGCCGGCTGTCGCACCCCAACGTCGTCGACGTCCTCGACCGCGGGACGCAGGACGGCCTGCTGTGGATCGCCATGCAGTACGTGGCGGGGCCGGACCTGGCGACCGTGCTGGCGCGGGACGGCGCGGCGCCGCCCGAGCGCGCCCTGGCCATCGTGGCGGCCGTCGGCGCGGCGCTGGACCACGCGCACGCCTGCGGGCTCGTACACCGCGACGTGAAGCCGGCCAACGTCCTGCTCGCGGTGCTGCCCGGCGGTGGCGAGCGGGTGGTGCTGACGGACTTCGGCATCGGGCAGGACACCGCGTCGTCCTCGGTGCTGACGCAGACCGGCGAGGTCACCGCGTCGCTGGCGTACGCCGCGCCCGAGCAGGTGTCCGGCGGCCGCGTCGACTCCCGCGCCGACGTCTACGCCCTGGGCGCCGTCCTCTTCGAGCTGCTCACCGGGCGGCGGGCCCTCACCGCCGAGACCCTGCCCGCGGCGCTCTACGCGGTGGTCACCGCCCCGCCGCCCGACCCGCGCGCCGTCCGCCCGGACCTGCCGCCACCGATCACCGGGGTGCTGGCCCGGGCCATGGCCAAGGACCCGGCGCACCGGTACGGCTCGTGCGCCGAGCTCGTCGCGGCCGCGCGCGGCTGCTGGCCGGCCCGCGCGCCGGCCGCCGAGACCGCGGTGGGCCGGTTCCCCCCGCCTCCCCCGCCGCCGCTGCCCCCGACCGTGCGGCCCGGCCGGAACCGGCTGGTGGCCGGCGTGGTCGCGGCCGCCGTGGTCGCCGTCCTCGCCGTGGGACTGCTGGTGGCGCTCGCGCCCTGGCGCACCGACTCGACGGCGGCGGAGTCCTCGCCGTCGGCGACGGGCGCGGCGGGGACCACGGAGGGGGCGGCGACCGGCCCGTGGGGCGAGCTGCAGTTCGTCGTCGACGACTTCCCGAGCCTGCTGCCGGCGACCCCGGACGGCGAGGGCTGGGCGGGCGGCACCTGCGTGCCGACGTCGTTCGCGCTCGACGTGCACGCCGACCTCGGCCTGACCTGCCAGTACCCGAACGGCATGACCGTGGAGGTGGCGCACTACCCCGACGTCGCCGCCCGCGACGCCCGGCGGGCCGAGCTGGAGCAGGAGGACGCCCGTACCTCGCCGGAGAGCTGGGGCACCGACACCACGACCCGCGCGGGGGTCCGGCTGTTCAACGCCGACGGCCAGCCGCTGGTGTGGCAGTGGTACCTGTTCAACCAGCAGGACAAGGCGCTCTACGCCGTCATCGCCGAGTGGGCCGGGCACACGCAGGCCGAGCTGGACGCGGCGTTCTTCGACCGGGCGCCGTTCACCGGCCCGGCGGGCAGCTGAGCTCCGTCCGACCGATGACTTCCCCGCACGCGGAGGAGTCGTACCGGTGACCGACCACCGGAGGAGGGAGCCCGGGATGGACGCCGACCAGACCCCCGCCGAGGAGTACCGCGAGATCGCCGGCCGGTTCACCCGGCTCGTCGAGGGCGTGCCCGACGCCGCGGCCTGGAACCGGCCCTCCCCCGTCGCCGGCTGGACCGCCCGGGACGTCGTCGGGCACCTGGTCGGGTGGTTCCCCGGGTTCCTGCGCGCCGGCGCCGGGGTGGAGCTGCCCACCGGCCCTCCGGTGGCCGACGACCCGGGAGCCGCCTGGCGGACGTTCAGCGACGGCGTGCAGGCGCTGCTCGACGACCCGGCGTCCGCGGAGCTCGTCGTCCGCAACCCGCACACCGGCGACGTCCCGCTGCCGCAGGCGGTGTCGCGGTTCTTCACCGCCGACGTCTTCCTGCACAGCTGGGACCTGGCCCGGGCGACCGGTCAGGACGAGACGCTGGACCCCGGGCGCTGCGCGGCGATGCTCGAGGGCATGGAGCCGATGGACGAGCTGCTGCGCGCGAGCGGTCAGTACGGCCCGCGCGTGCCGGTGCCCGACGACGCCGACCCGCAGACGAGGCTGCTGGCCTTCATCGGGCGCGACCCCCGCTGAGCGCCGCGGGCAGCGCGCCCGCCGTATCGGCACCCTCTCCCGGCCGGCCGGGCCCGAGCCGAGCGAGCACGGTCGTCGCGATCACGTCGAGCGCGGCCACCTGCTGCTCGGTCAGCCCGTCGAAGACCAGGCGCCGGACCACCTCCACGTGCGCCGGCGCCGCCCGCTCGATGGCGTCCCGGCCGGCCTCGCCGAGGACGACGAAGGCGCCGCGCCGGTCGGTGCTGCACTCCTCGCGCGCCACGAGGCCGCGGCGCTGCATCCGCGCGAGGTGGTGCGACAGCCGGCTCTGCTCCCACTGCAGCGCCTCCACCACCTCGAAGACCCGCATCCGGCCGCCCTCGGTCTCGCTCAGGAGGACCAGGACGTCGTAGTCGGCCAGGGACAGGCCCGAGGTCCGCTGCAGCTCCCGGTTCAGCCGCGCGTCCAGGCGCGAGGTCATCCGCAGCAGCCCGCGCCAGGCCCGCTGCTCGTGCTCGTCGAGCCACCGCGTCACGCGCCCCACCTCGCCGCCGGAAGAAATATGACCCGTCATGGAGTTTAGCGCGGACGTACATGACACATCATGTATCTGTACGCCGTGCGCGCACCGCCCACCGTCCGACCGGAGGACCCGTCGTGACAAGCACCCCCCTCGTCCCGGGCGTCGAGGTCCGCCGCGCCGCCGACCGGGCGGCCACCCGCATCTCCTGGCTGGACAGCAAGCACTCGTTCTCCTTCGGCCGGCACCGCGATCCGCGCAACACCCACCACGGCCTGCTGCTGGTCAACAACGACGACGTGGTGACGGCCGGCAGCGGCTTCGAGACCCACCCCCACCGGGACATGGAGATCGTGACCTGGGTGCTGCGGGGGTCGCTGGTGCACCAGGACTCGACCGGCCACAGCGGCGTCATCTACCCCGGGCTGGCGCAGCGGATGAGCGCCGGCACCGGCATCCTGCACAGCGAGAAGAACGACTCCTGGCGGCTGCAGGGCGACGTCCACCAGGACCCGGTGCACTTCGTGCAGATGTGGGTGGTCCCCGACGAGAGCGGCACCACCCCCGGGTACGAGCAGCGGGAGATCGACGACGCGCTGCTCGCCGGCGGGCTGGTGCCCGTGGCCTCCGGCATGCCGGGGCACCGGGACGCGGCGGCCATCGCCATCCGCAACCGGTACGCCGCGCTGCACGCCGCCCGGCTGCGGCCGGGCCAGTCCGTCGAGCTGCCCGACGCCCCCTTCCTGCACCTCTTCGTGCCCCGCGGGTCCGTGACTCTCGAGGGGACCGGCGACCTCGCCACCGGCGACGCGGCCCGCCTCACCGCGACCGGCGGGCGGCGCGTCACCGCGCTGGAGGCCGCGGAGGTCCTCGTGTGGGAGATGCACGCGACCCTCGCCGCCTGACCGGCCCCCGGCGCAGTCCCGGGCGCCCCCACCGACGTGCCCGCCGCCCCTGCGGCCGGCGGGAGCAGCACGAGCCACCCCGACCGAACGACCCGAGCAAGGGAGAGACATGACCAAGATCGCTGTCATCTACTACTCGTCCACCGGCAACGTGCACCAGCTGGCCGCGGCGCTGGCCGACGGCGCCCGCGAGGCCGGCGCCGAGGTGCGCCTGCGCCGCGTGCCGGAGCTCGCCCCGGAGGAGGCCATCGACTCGAACCCGATGTGGCGGGCGCACGTGGACGCCACGGCCGACGAGGTCGAGGTGGCCTCCCCGGAGGACATGGAGTGGGCCGACGGGTACGCGCTGGGCACCCCCACCCGGTTCGGCACCCCGGCCGGCCAGCTGAAGCAGTTCCTCGACACGCTCGGCGGCCTGTGGTTCGACGGGAAGCTCGCGAACAAGGGCGCGACCGCCTTCACCAGCGCGCAGAACGTCCACGGCGGCAACGAGTCGACGATCCTCACGCTGTTCAACGTCTTCTCGCACTTCGGCGCCGTCATCGTGCCGCCCGGCTACACCGACCCGCTGCTGTTCGAGGCCGGCGGCAACCCGTACGGCGTCTCGAACGCCTCCGGCGGCAAGTCCGCGTCCGTCACCGAGACCGAGCTCGCGGCAGCCCGCTACCAGGGCCGCCGCCTCGCCGAGGTGAGCGCCAAGCTCGCCGCCTGACCGCGGTGCGACCGGACGGCTCGCTCCTCGTCCGTCAGCGGTGCCGCCGGACCTTCACCGCGGCTGCGCGATCTGTCCGTCCGAGCCGTTCAGGAGAGGCAGGCTGGTCAGCGCGTGGCCGACCGGCCACGATGGACTCGTGCGACGAACGGTCGCCGACCGGCTCGGGGCAGCCCGTCGCCGCGCGCTGGTGGGGCGCGGCGAGGAGCTCGCGCGGGTCGACATGCTGCTGGCGTCCCCGCCGACCGAGCGGCCGGTCATGCTGTACGTCCACGGTCCCGGAGGGGTGGGCAAGAGCGCCTTCCTCCAGGGCTGCCAGCTGCTCGCCACGGACCGCGATCGCGGCTGCCTGCACCTCGACGGGGCGGACATCGCCCCGTCGGTGCCCGCCTTCCTCGGTGCGCTGCGGCGCGCTGCGGCGCCGGCCCGGCCGACGCCGCGGTCGACGTCGTCGGGCGCTCGGTGCTGCTGGTCGATCGCTTCGAGGCCCTCGCGCCGCTCGAGGCGTGGTGGTGGCAGGCCTTCGTGCCCCAGCTCTCGGACGAGGCGTTCCTCGTCGTGGCGGGGCGCAGGTCGCCGCCGCCCGCGTGGCGCCGGGACCCGGCATGGTCGCAGCTGGTCGAGGTGATGCCGCTGCGCAATCTGCCGCCGGCGGAGTCCCGCGCCCTGCTGCATGCCCGCGGGATACCTCCGGATGTCGACGTCACCGACATCGTCGGGGCGACCCACGGACATCCACTGGCACTGGCGATCGCCGCCGACCGGTACGTGGAGGGTGGGACGACCAGCCCTCCCGGCGCTGCGCCCCAGGCTCTGCTCACCCACCCCGACGCCGCTGCCCGACTCCTCGGCAGCTTCATCGACGAGGTGGCGAGACCCCGGCAGCGCGACGCGCTCGACGTCAGCGCGCACGCCCGCAGAGTCGACCGGGCGTTGCTGCGGGAGGTGCTCTCGGTCGACGAGGACGCCGCCGACGAACTCCTCGACTGGTTGCGCGAGCGTCCGTACGCCGAGTCCCACCCCGACGGCCTCGCGTTGCACGACGTGGTCCGTGACGTCCTCGACCGGGACCTCAGGTGGCGCGACACGGACGCCTTCCTCGACCTGCACCGTCGGATCCGCCGGGTCGTGGTCGACCGCATGAAGCGCGCCCAGGACCCTGCCGCGCACCAGCGCGCCGCGCACGACCTGCTGCACCTGCACCGGAACAACCGCGCCGCCGAGGACCGTCTGCACCTCGACGACAGGCTCGGCGCGTACACCACGCGCCCGATGGGCGTCCGGGATCGCGCCGCCGTCACCGAGCTCTACGCCCGCACCGAGGAAGCCGAGCGAGGCCGTGCGATGGCGCACTGGGTGGAGGCGCTCCCCGAGGCGTTCACCGTGATCGAGTCGCCCGTCGGTGACCTGGCCGGAGCCCTGGCGACGATCCGGCTCGATCGCGTCGCGCAGCAGGGCCGTGCGGCCGATCCCGTGGCCGCGTGCGCCCTCGAGGAGGTCGGCCGACGCCGGCCTCCGGAGCCGGGCGAGGTCGTGCTGTACCAGGTCGCAGCCAAGCGTGAGCACCCCGACGAGCTCGGCGGCGCGGCGAACGAGGTCGCCGCCATCTCGCTGCGGGCGTGGGCCACGCCCGGCCTGGGGTGGGTGGTGCTGGCCTCGGCGCGCGAACCTCTCTGGGCGCCGATGTGGAGTCACATCGGGTTCGAGCGGCTCGGGCGACACCTGTCGGAGGACGGCACCGAGGTCGGCATCTGGGGCCGCGACTTCCGCCGCAGCGACTTCTCCGAGTGGCTGGAGTCGCTCGCTCCGCTCGAGGTGGGGCAGGTCGAGGACCCCGCGCTCCGGACGTCGACGGTGGCGCTGGCTCACTCGGACTTCGCCGACGCGGTGCGGCAGCTCCTCCGAGATCTGCATCGCCCCGACCGCGTCGCGGGCAACCCGCTGTCCGCCTCGCGTCTCGCCAGGCCCCTGCCCGGCGCGGCGACAGCGCCACCACGGGCGGAGGACACCCTCGCACGACTCCGTGGCCGGCTCGTCCAGGCGCTGGGGCTCCTGTCCGAGGACCAGCGAGCCCGCACCGGCGTCCGCGCGGTCGAGCGCACCTACCTCAAGGCCGCGCCGTCGCAGGAGCGGGCCGCCGAGGTCCTCGGGTTGCCGTTCAGCACCTACCGGCGCCATCTCCGGGCCGGGATCGAGGACCTCGTCGGGGTCCTCTGGACGTGGGAGCTCCACGGTGTGCCCGAGCTGCCGCCCCCGGGGGGCGTGGCACGAGGCTGACGGGGTGGACAGGAAGTGAGCAGCAGCCGACCTGGCGGGTGAGCACCTGACGGGCAGACGGTGGCCCGCGCACCAGCCGAGTGCCACGGATCCCGGAGGTCTGCCATGTCGAGCACGTCGTCCACCAGCACGTCGTCCACCAGCAGCTCGCGTCCGCTCGAGACCGTCGCCGTGGCGGGCGCCAGCCTCGGCGGGCTGCTCGCCGCTGCCGCTCTCGCCCCGCACGCCCGGAGGGTGGTGGTGGTCGACCGCGATCCCCTGCCCGAGGAGCCGGCTGCGCGTAGTGGGACCCCGCAGGTGCTGCACGCCCATGGCCTGCTCGCGTCAGGGCGGCTGTCGATGAAGGCCCTCCTCCCGGGCTTCACCGAGGAGATGGTGCGCCTCGGCGCGCTCAGCGAGGGGGACATGGGGAGCAACGGACGCTGGTGGGTCGGGGGCGGGCTGCTCGCCGACTGCGCGATCGGCGTCACCGGAGTTGCAGCGTCACGGCCTCTGATCGAGGCCACGGTGCGCCGCATGGTCCGCCGGCTCCCGAACGTCGCGGTCGAGCCGCGGGTCGACGTGCTGGGGCTGGTCGCCGCCGGCAAGCGGGTGAGTGGCCTGAGGGTCGGAGACGACGCGGGCCACGAGCGGACGATCGAGGCCGACCTCGTCGTCGACGCCACGGGGCGGTCGGGCCGCGCCGGGCGCTGGTGGGAGCGTCTCGGCCTGACGCCGCCGGTGGAGGAGCGGGTCTCGGTGGGGGTGCGCTACGCGACTACCCACGTGGCTCATCACGAGGGTGACCTCTCCGGCCGCAGCGTCGCGGTGTCGGCCGCGACCCCGGAGGTGCCGCGCGGGGGCGTGGCGATCCGGCAGGAGGACGGCACCTGGGTCGTCATGCTCTTCGGCTACTGCGAGGAGCAGCCTGCGCTGGACCCGGACGGGTTCCGTGCCTACGCGCGGACCATCGTCTCTCCCGACGTCGCGGCGCTGCTCGAGGGGCGGCCGTTGTTGGAGCCACCCCGTCCCTACCGCTTCCCGGACTGCCGACGACGCCGCTTCGAGAAGGTGGAGGTGCCGCTGGGCTACGCCGCGCTGGGCGATGCGATCTGCAGCTTCGACCCCACGTTCGGCCAGGGGATGAGCGTCGCTGCACTGGAAGCGGTCGCACTGGGAGAGGCTGCTGCGCACGGACCCGAGCGCGTGCGCGCGGCCTACCACCGCGAGGCGGCGGAGATCGTCGATCGCGCGTGGACGATCGTGGTCGGCGCAGACCTGCTCATCGAAGGCACCGAGGGGACGCCCCCTCCCGGTCACCGGGTGATCTCGCGCTACGTCCGCCGCGCCCAGCGGGTGGCGCACCGCGATCCCACCGTCTCCCGGGCAGTCATGCGGGTCACCAACCTGCTGGCCGCACCGCCGAGCCTGATGGCACCGAGCGTGGCGTGGCGTGTGCTCCAGCCTGGCGCGGCACCCCGTACGTCCCAGGCTGACGCGCCCCGGAGGCAGGCGGCTGCCGCTGTCGCCCGCCTGGAGCGCGTCGGGGGCGACGGCGGAGACCGCCGAGTCAGACGTTGAAGCGGAACGAAATCGCGGTGATTGGCAGCGGACGGGCATCGACGGAAACCGCGCCTGAGCAGCACTTTCGTCAGCGGGCACTGCTGGCTGTTATCGACCGATTTCGACCGAGTTGCGGACTGTCTGCGGACTGTCCCCCCGCGCTCGGGCGAGTCACTGGCGGCCGCCGCTCCCCGGACGAGGGCAACTCTGAGTGACGGGGTCACCAGGGGCGGCGGCGCAGGGCCCACCGGAAGCAGAGGTACGCCGGGATCAGCAGCGCGGTGAAGACGGCGAAGAAGGCAGCCATGAACCCGTCGCCGGAAGCAAGGAAGGCAAGGGCCGTGATCACACCGACAACTGCGCCCACGATGCAGATCCAGCGGTATGCACGGATGAGCCGGTCGCTTCGACCACCCGGCTGCGACGTCGACTCACCCACCACGGCTGCAGCCTGCTCCACGGCAATCGAAAGCACCGAGTGCGTCGCAAGATTCCAGCCGATCGAGTGCTGCAGCGAGGACGTTGCCGGCCATCGGAACTCACAAGCTCGAATGCCGCTGCAGCTGCCCTGCTGTCCCTGAAGGCGGCTTTAGGGCCACCTCGGAGGAGCCGATGCCCCTGCCGCTATCCGGCCCGGCTGCCGGCGCGCAGGGATGGACATCCGGGGCGCCGCGTTTGAATGCTTCGGCCGTTCCGGCATGTCGAACGCGATGCGAGGGTGGAGGTTATGACGCGCGTGAGACGGGTGCAGGTGATGGGGGAAGCCGGCGATCCAGCCGTCAGGGCCCTATGCGCAGTCGGGGAGAGCGTCGCCTACCTGTTTATGGAGGGGCTGGCTGAATGCGAGGTTCAGGGTCGTCACTCGGAGATCCGGTTGCTCGTGAACGCTGCGCCTGATCGGCCCGACGTGGTGGTGGAGGCACTGGATGAGCGCCGGGGCTTTGAGGCGGTCGTCGTTGGTGTCCCACCGCACGTGGCTGACGTCCCCGTTCAGCCGCGGTCGCTGTTGGCTTTGGACGCGCTGCGCGCAGGAGTTGGGCGACTCGGCGAGTTGCGCGGCTGGGACCCCCGCACGCTCGACGACATCCGGGACCACGTGCTCGCTCGGGGGCTCGTCTTCACCTGGTACGGAGACTGGAAGCGCAGCCCCGACGGCCGTCACGAGGTTCGAGCGGCCTTCCAGTTCACGGAGCTCGGAACGGGGCGCAGGGGTCTGCAACTTCGGACGACTGGGGCCGACCGGCTGCTGACGTGGTCTGACCAGTTGGAGTGGCGCTCCTCCTGGGAGGGCTTCGCCCGCTCCATGAGATACCTGCGCTGGTCAGACGACGGAACCGCAAGCCTGGAGGCCCTCACCCTTCGCCCGGACGCCCCACCGGCCGCCCTCACTGAACTAATCACCGACGCGCCGGCGGCCGATCCCGATCAGCCGCGGCCACCGGTGTCGCTACTCATCAGAGATGACACGTGGCGGGAAATCCGGTTCACCGGCGGCATGCTGGGTCTAGGTGTCGTCTCGACGGCGTACGTGGATCAGCTGTGCACCCTGCTCAAGCAGCTGGAACGCGACGAGTGGCAGCGGTGGTGGTCTTCAGCGGACCTGCCGATCCTTGACGTCTCGTACTGGATCGGTGACGACCGCACCGACCGCATGTTCGTCCGCCGCGGCAACGGCCAGCTCATCGCCCGCGTCGAGCACTCACCAGCGGAACTGCGGGATGACGATCCGGACAGGCAGGCCGAGGAGGACGTCCTGCGACTGGTCGCCGCAATACAGAGGCGCATGGGCCTCGACGAGCCCCCGCCATTCCGCTGAGACGTCGCGGCGACGTCCCATAGTGGGCCGCTTGGGGACACGGGCGGCCGGGCGTGGTCGTTCAGGAGGGAGCGTTAGGGCCGGTGAGCGATCTGTTGGTTGTGACGTCGCAGCAAGACCGTCTGGACGATAAGAGCCAGCAGTACGCCTCCAGTGACTAGGGCAAAGGCGACTGCCCAGTCCTCCGACGCCACCATGAGGGAGGCGATGACGATGCCTCCCGAACCCAAGGCCGCCAGCCATCGGATGCCGGTCGGCCTTCCCTGTGGTCGCCAAGTGCTCAAGGGGATGCGTTCTGCGGGCTTCGCCATGCGCAGTTCGGTCGCGGTGCCCCATCCCATCAGCGCGGCGCTCACGACGAGGGCAGCAACCCAGACCGCAGTCACGCTCGGCACCCTATGGCCGGGCGACCTGCCGACTGAATGGCTGTCACTCCCACGTGTCCCTTAGTGGGCCGCTACGAGACGCGGTGTTGGCCTGCGCAAGGGTGTTGGCATGACGGACATCCGGCTGGTCTCTGCTTCGCCGTGGGAGCAGGACCTGTTCGTTGTCGGTGAGTTCGAGCGGATGGCGCACGTTCTGTCCGTGAGCAAGGCAGCCGTGCTGGCCAGCGTGGATACGGTCCTGGACTACGGCGGACGCCGCCTGGCGCTGATCTCGGCCGAAAATCCGGTGATCGTGGCGGGCGCGTGGGCGCGGCATGGCGTCTGCGGCTACTCACTGGCCGGCGTGCAGCTCTGGCAGAACGAATCGCGCTCAGGGGTGCAGCAGGTGACTGCCCTGGCAGCGGGCACCGTCGCCGTCGCATACGAGAAGGGGCCGGCCGTCGTGCTCGATGGCTCCTCCGGGGAGCAGGTCAGCGCACTGCCCGGCGTCAGAGGCGTCCACGCGCTGACCCCTAGCTTGTCGCTGCTGGAAGGGAGCGGATACATGCAGTTGGCCGACGGCAATCTTCAGTCCGTCGGTGACCGCATCTCGCTCCGGTCCTTCGGTGTCCTCGACGCCGCTGCCGACGCCGAGCACGTCGCGGTTGCTGAGGCCGGCGGGCCCCTTCGGATTCTGACTCTCGCGGGAGTCGAGCGCGCCACCCATTTGGTGCCCGGTGGCCGCGTCGTCGCGGTCGCGTACGAGGCCGGCACCGGCACTTGGCGAGCGGTCAGCCGAGTCGACCGGGAGGACGACGTGCACCACGAGCTCCTCCGTCTGTCCGATGACGCGGACGTGCTCGAGCGGCAGAAGCTGACCGACCTCATCGACGCCGCCTGGCTTCGAGATGGCACCGCTCTTGCCTACGCCACACCGGCGGGCGTCCGAGTTCGGGATGACGCGGATGGCATGGCGCAACAGGTGGGCGACATCCCGCCCGTCCCTTAGTGGGCCGCTACGGGCGACAGGTACCCGCCAGCAGTCGGTCTGCTCGAGGCATCGACCCCCCCGTCCGACAGCCTGGGGCGGTGTCGACTCGAGAAGCGCTCCTCCATAACCGGCTCTTCGTACCTGCGGTGGGTGTGAGGGACTCGCGCGTGTGAGTTGAGGCCGGGATGGGGTCGAGGCCTTCCAAGATCGGAAGCGACCAAGCTGCCC